>JAQWSV010000039.1 GCA_029243005.1 Woeseiaceae bacterium | reverse complement strand
CGGCATGATTCCCTGGCTCCTAGTTGCGTCCATCGTTTCGACGTCGGGTCAAGACCTGTCAACTCTGGTCGACGACTGTATGGCACGTTTCCCGTCCAGCGGAGAGATCAATCGGAAAGTACCGGACACTGCCGCTGCGATCGCATTGTTCGACGAGCGCTACCGTGCGGCGGCGACACAGGTTGACGAAACGGACGGTATCAGTATGGAATTCGACGAGTGGCGCTTCAATCTGCGCGCGTCCAATACCGAACCCGTTATCCGGCTCAATGTTGAAAGTCGCGCCAATGAACAGTTGATGAAAGATAAGACCGCCGAGTTGCTGGTCGCTCTGGATACGCTCACCTAGGCCACTTGCGGTACTATTGACCGCGTATGGAAATTAATGAACTGGCCGCTATTGGGCATGGCCTGGCGTTGGCACTGTTTGCCGGTCTGGCTATATTTTTGCTGGGACGCTGGAAGAATCGACCCAAAGCGCCATTCATTGCCGCGGCGTCCTGTGCCACGGCAGTTTGGGCCGCTACCCAAGCCGTCGGTAGCCTGGGGCTGCTGAATTCATCTGCAATTCTCCTGGTTGTCGAATGGCTTAGAAATTTATCTTGGCTCGGCGTCCTGATCTCCATATTTCGGGACCTGGACATCAATCGTCGTGCGGGAACGATTGCGACCCGTATTGGCGCCGGCTTTATGGTTGCTGCTGCCGTACTGACGGTCTACTACGGGATCCGGTCGACCGGATCGATTAGCATGATCGGTGTCGTGGTTGGCGGCGTCATGTTGTCCACGCTTATCCTGATTTTGACGGAACAGGTTTATCGGAACTCGCCGTTCGATGCACGCTCAGGGATCAAGTATTTCTGTGTCGGTATTGCCGGCATATTTACCTATGACCTAGTCGTCTTTACGCTGACTATTGTTCGCCAGGAGATGGATGTCGACCAGTGGGCCATGCGTGGCTTTGTCAGCGCGCTGTTTGCGATTCCGCTCACATTTGGTGCGCGACGTTCATTTCGCTTGTTGCTCGATGACTATTTGCCACGTCAGATTCTCTTTTACTTCTTTTCGTTGATCGGGCTTGGCATGTTCGTGGTCGTCATGCTGATCGGCGACTATTACGTGCGCACATACGCCGGTACGTGGACCGGCGTTATGCAGATTTTGATTTTCGTGGGTGCTGTGCTCTTTTTCGCAGTACTGATGGTTTCTGCGACGGTGCGTGGTCGGGTCCGTGTGTTCCTCACGAAGAGCTTCTTCCAGTACAAGTATGACTATCGTAAGGAATGGCTGCGATTTATCGGAACGCTGACCGAATCTGAAAAAGGTAACGTATCGATTACGGCGGTTCGTGCGGTTGCACAAATCGTCAACAGTCCTGGCGGCGTCGTCTGGATTCAGGAACAGGACGGTCGGAACTATATTCCGGTCGGTGTATGGGAGACTGAGCCGCCCGCAGAACCTTCGGTGGACGAGCTTTCTTCACTGCTCAGATTTCTGCGTCGCAGGCAGTGGGTCGTGGATCTGAACGAGTATCGTCAGCATCCGGCACGTTACGATGGTCTGGATCTGGAACCGTGGCTCAGTGAGCGCGAAGCGTGGTGGCTAGTTTTGCCCCTGTATCTTCGCAATCGTCTGTTCGGCTTTATTATCCTGGACGAGCCACCCATTGTTCCCACTTTGAACTTCGAAGACCACGATCTCCTAAGAACCGTGGGCGGGCACGTGGCTACTCACATTGACCAGGCAGAGTCGGACCGGCAGCTTGCCGAGAGCGGACAGTTCGGCGCCTACAATCGACTGACTGCATTCCTGATGCACGATCTCAACAACCTGATCGCGCAACAGTCCCTCGTCGTCAAGAATGCGGAGAAGTTTCGCCACAATCCGGACTTCGTTGATGATGCGATCGGCACGATTGCCAATTCTGTTTCGCGCATGCGTCGCCTTATGGAGCAACTCTCCAGTGGCTCCAAACGGGCAACTGAAGTCGATGTGGAATTAAACCAAGTGCTTGAGAAGGCGATACTTCGTTGCGAGACCATGTCTCCGAAGCCCCGATTCATGCAAGCTGACAGCGGTCGTCCGGTGAAGGCGGACCTGGAGCGCCTGACCGCGGTCATTGAGCACCTGTTGCGCAATGCCCAGGACGCGACGGATGACGATGGAAATATTGAGGTGACGCTACGGTTTGATGACGCGGGAGCCACGATATCGATACGTGATTCGGGGTGCGGGATGAAGCCGGAATTCGTTCGCGAACGGCTATTCCGGCCGTTTGACAGTACCAAGGGCACTCAAAGTATGGGTATCGGCGCCTACCAGGCCCGCGAGTATATCCGCCAGATCGGTGGCCAGCTGGATGTCGCGTCGTCGCCCGGTGGCGGGACCACCTTTGACATTCGCCTGCCGTTATCCTGACGCCATGAAACCCGTCAGAACGTCTTCTGGCCTTCGTTCGAGGGATTACTCTCGAGGCCGTCGGAATCAAATGCGGTCACAATGAAGAACCACTGACCGTTCGACAAGTTGTCTACCATGTAAGTCGTCAGTCCGGAGTTATCCAGGATTACCTTGTTCGAATAGTCGCCCGATTCTTGGCCGTAGTAGACATTGAAACCGGCAAGGTTGTTACCGAGCGGCGTATTATCTGTGCGTTCAGTCGGTATCGACCAAGCGAGAGTCGCACTGCCAGCGCTCACGGCCTCAACATCGATTGCGAAGGCGGGTAGGGCGGTGGATTCCTGCCCGTCACTGACGCTGATGATGATGTTGTCATGACGGCCAACGTCATTGGCAGACGGTGTACCGAACAGGCGTCCCGTGCTCGACCTGAATTCGGCCCATGCAGGTTTATTGACGATACTGAATTTCATCGTGTCGCCGTCCGGATCCTGCGCTGACGGCCGGAAACTGTACTGAACGTCGCCAGTCGCTGTTCCCGATGGCACGCCGGATATCAGGGGTGCAGAATTTGGCTGGTCGCCTGGCGGGGCGATCGTGAAATCGAATACGGATGAATCTGAATTTGAGCCGTCATTGAATGTGGCAGTCACTCGCATACGACGCGTGCCACCGACGGCGAAGCTGGATAAGCCAATGGAGCGGGACCAGGGTGCTTGGGTCGTATCTTTAGGGAATGAATAGCCCTCGCCGTCGCCCGGTCCGGCGATGCCCTTACAGCAGTTCACTCGAATACTCTGGATGCCGCGATTGGTCCACTCGGAACTGGGTTGGACGTAGAAATAAACCTGCTCCTGGAGAATTGAGGCGTCTTCGACCGGTGCAGCATTACTCAGATCAGCCTTGTAGCTGAACAGGAGTTCGGGGCCGGTCGGTTCGATGTTACTCGCAGATGGTGCCGTATTTTCCCTCTCGACGGTCAATGTCCTACTGACTTGCGCATCGAAACTGTCAGTCGCCGTAACCGTAATAATGTTGGTGCCAAGTTGAAGTACGATATCGCCAGTTACCCAGCTTTCCTTCCCGTCAGCATACCCTTGGCCGCCGCGATCGTTCTGCCAGGCCACATAGTCAATTGATGCTGTACTTTGCACGGTGCCAGCGATGCTTACGACGATGTCAGGCGTTGCGATGACATCGGTGCCTGCAGGATTGGTGAATTCGAGGGTGAGTTCGCTGGCAGATGCAGCCGGGTCGGGGCTTACCTCATTTTCCTCGATGCAACCGGTCAGTTGCATTAGTAGCAATACAACCACGCCAGTTTTCAAGAAGCGTAAATTCAAATTCATGACTAGTTCGAATCCCATGTCTTCGGCAAGCGTCGATCGAAAACACAATCTGCCACCGACCGGATTCGGTCATGTTTGATAGCGTAGGGATGCAGTAAGGGCCTGAAATCGACCCAGGAGAGAACGGCTGTTCTTCTCCATTTTCACTGGCAACCCCGCTGTCATAGATCTGCTTGAGACCGTTAGACCGGTGGCTTTGCGTCTCCGCCTTTCGACGGATTTGCCATTTTTCAGTTGACTCGAGTATGCAGCAGCGGTTTTAAAATGCGCAAGGGTGGGGTTGGTAATTTGTGACGGATTACCGATTTTTTGTCGGTGGTCTGCGCTTACACGCAAATATATCGGGCTTATCCTGCGTTATATTGAACTGACTTTCGATGCCGACCAGTTTAAAGATCGTCACTCATAACCTAGCTAGAACGGCCCCGGAGCCGATAGCCGAATCAGGGACTGTGAGCGTAGTCGCTTATGCGGAGAAATTTTGTAATCTGTCCATTGAAAAAAATACCTAGATAAATTATTAGTAATGTGAGCTAAGTCACAGTTATTAGTAGATAAAAACTAAAATAAATAAGAGTATTCATTACGGCCGCTACTTGGAGGCATTTCCAGGCGACCCAGAAAAACATGTTACAAACAAGTAAGAGAAAAGGATGTCTCGCAGTGACCGGAATGCCAGCAACTACGCAATCTAGTGCCCCGCCAAACCGGGCGAATTGGCGTCCTGTTGATGGTTTGATCGTCCAGACATTGGACAATGAAGTAGTGATTCTCGATCAATATGCGGGTCGTGTGCACCAGTTCACTCACACGGCAGCCATCGTGTGGTGTGGACTGTGGGAGGGCCAGTCGATGGACGAGATTGCAGCCACGATCGCGGTGCGCTATGACGTGCCTGACTTTCGCGCCCGCAAAGATGCAACCCGTATGATTGAGCAGCTGAAGATAATGAAACTTCTAACGGAGAGAGGATCCGGGTAATCAGGTTCTCTGTCTGGAAGAAGATCTAAAAACAAAAAGAACAGTCAACATACATTTCTGAACAGTGTTTGTTGTCTTTGCTTCGACGAGTACCCTGCGCTATGACTGCACCCGGATTCCTCTACTCATTCAACGATGAATGGCCTGAGTTGGCCTGGGTCGCCGAAGTCAGCTTTGTTACCGCCGTGAATAGCCGAGCGGCCACTTTCGGCCAGAAGCGGACGTCTATTGGAGTATTTTAGTCGTACTCGTTGTATTTCTTGGCCGAGCCGCGAACTTTGTCTGCTGGATACTTCTCCTTGTTGCGAGCAATTTTTGCCTCAGCCGCGCTAAACAGGTCGATCCCGAGCTTGTCGGCAAGCCGAACCAAATAAATTGTCACATCGGCGAGTTCATCCTTCAGCTCGGCCATTTTTTCTTCGGGCAGATTCTTCGACTGCTCCTCAGTTAGCCATTGGAAAATTTCCATGATTTCAGAGGCCTCGACGGCAAGTGCCATCGACAAATTCTTGGGATTATGGAATTGGTCCCAGTCCCGTTCTTCGGCAAATCGGCGAATATCGTCGGTGAGTTGTTCTATTGATGGCATCTCGCGTTCCATAGCAGGCTATTGTAGCTTAGTGGCTACTTTCGGCCAGGAGCGGGCATTTAGGACACCGCCTGCTTTGTCCCATGTACCCTGAAAATGACGTTCCCAAGGGGATTCGAACCCCTGTTGCGGCCGTGAAAGGGCGAATCTCCTACCTTCTTGAGGTACATAGATGCTGCGATTTTTAAAGCATTGAAAAACCTTGCTGACTATAAACCCTACAAACTAACATCCCGACTAACGATGGTTCATAAACTGAAGACAGAGCAAAGGATCTATGAGGATGCCATCTATCCGGGAGCCAAGCGCACCGGAGACTGGGAACTGACTTATGTTGCGCAAGACGTTATGGAGCTAATGCGTGCCTACAGTCGAATGCGGAAATCACTTTAACTAATAGAAATAAAACAAAAATACTGGAGAAGAATGATGAGACTTTTAAACGTGCGCAGCTGTGTTATTGCTTTAATTAGTTGGGTGGCCGTTGGCGGCATGGTTCATGCCGACCACCATCTGGGAGATGAAGACGCTGCGACGGCGATCAAAGCGGTAAACCAAAAACTGATGGATTGCACTAATTCTGGTGATACAGAGTGTGCCGCTATGCAGTACACAAGCAACGCGGTGTATATGGGGCCAAATGCCGAGCCACTAAAAGGCAGGGAGGCCATCAGAGCAAATATGGGCGATGGCGGAACAACTCTATTGCAGTTAATAGCGGATGAAATAGAAGTGTACGGTGATACAGCCTCAGAATTAGGAACCTATGTCATCGAAACTAGAGACGGCAAACACCTTGATCATGGTAGTTACATAGTTATCTGGAAACATACCGATGATGGCTGGAAGCTTCATTGGGACATCTTCAACACCAACATGGCGGGTAACTAAATCGAATTAATCCGATCATAAGCAAAAGGATCAGCCCACCGGGCTGATCCTGCTTACTCTGATAATTAAGATTTCTCAGGGTCCAATTTGTATTAGTCCTTCTTTGTCCCACCAACGGTAAAAATGACGTCCCCAAGTGGATTTGAACCCCTGTTACGGCCGTGAAAGGGCGGTGTTCTTCGGAAACGCCAAGCTATACGAATTAGTGATACCGTTCATAAGTTGTTTTGGGCTTGTACCAGCCCGCATGCTGAACTGTCTTCATAAGAGCCACTTTGGGAGTGGGAATTGCCAATGTGTCGTGTCTTGTCCTTCCTAACCCTTTTTCTGATTACCGCGTGTAGCCCGCCTGAAGTTTTTTCTGAGAACGAGTCAGATCAGGACGAATGGTCTGAGGAAATTCTCTCGCCTACGGAGGGCAAAAAGGTTTTATTGATTTTTATTGACGGTTTGATCCCTTCCGCTATCGAGCTTAGCGAAACCCCAAATATAGATGTGCTAATGGTAGATTCCGCTTGGAGTATGACTGGCCGGGCTGAAAGCACAACAATTAGCGGTTCAGGATGGTCTAGTTTTCTGACCGGGGTTCATTGGGATAAGCATCAGGTACCAGACAATGACTTCACGAACCCTAATTTCACCGACTATCCTCATATCTTCAGCCAGTTAAAGGCTGGGTTCCCAAACTCTGTTGTAGCTGGATGCCAAACGTGGCAACCGATTGAATCAGG
>JAQWSV010000031.1 GCA_029243005.1 Woeseiaceae bacterium | reverse complement strand
CTTGGCTGCGATCGGCTGGCTCACCTGCGTCCTATCGGCCTGCAGTATTTTCGGCGATGAAAAGGACGAGGAGCTGGAACCGCTCGAGCTCGTCGACATCGAAAAGACACTCGACGTTCGTGAAGTGTGGTCGGAGAAGCTGGGAGAAGGTTCTGAATCTCTGCGTATAGGTCTGAATCCGTCGGGTGATGGCAATCGCATTTATGCGGCCAGCTATGACGGCAATGTCAGCGCTTTTAATCCCGAGAATGGCGACCGGGCCTGGCAGACCGAGCTCGAGCTGAATTTGTCAGCGGGCCCGGGTGTCGGTGAAGGCATTGTGGTCGTCGCCGGATACGACGGAGACCTTGTCGCATTGGATGCAGACGATGGGTCGGAACAGTGGCGCATCAATATCGTCAGCGAAACGCTGGCAAAACCTGCAATAGCCGATAGCTCGGTCGTCGTCTATTCGATCGACGGACGACTTCGTGTCTATTCGGCATTGGACGGGCGTGAATTATGGTCCTTGGCCCGCGATGTGCCGGCGTTGACTCAGCGAGGAAGTTCGTCGCCGATCATTACGGGGAATACCGTCATCACCGGTTTCGATAACGGCCGATTACTCGCCGTCGACCTCGATGACGGCATTATCGAGTGGGAAGCCGTCCTGACACCGGTGTCCGGGCGCTCCGACCTGGATCGACTTGCGGACATTGATGGTGATCTGGCGATCGTTGGGCAGGACGTTTATGCCGTGGGATATAACGGACGACTGGCCTCAGTGGCTGCGGAGTCAGGTCAGTTGCTTTGGACACGTGAAATTTCCTCGCCGAGCGGTGTTGCTGTAGATTGGAATAACGTTTACACGGTGGGTGATGGAGGCGAGGTTCTGGCGCTCTTACGACGGAGCGGAGACGATGTGTGGCGCCAGGAGAGTCTGCTGCGCCGTGAGCCGACCCGGCCTGTCGCATTCAATACCGCGGTCGTTGTTGGCGATTTAGAGGGTTATGTTCACTTCTTCAATAACTTCGATGGCCGACCGGTTGCGCGCGAGCGGGTTGGCAAAGGCATGATTTCTGGAGCACCGGTGGTGATGGGTGACAAGTTATTCGTACAGAGCGAGGACGGCGAGCTGGCCGCGTTTATGGTACGTTTGCCGGAGCCGGAGCCGGGCCTGGAGGAAGAGGACGACACTGACAGCGCTGGGGGTCGCTGACGCGACGCGCGCTCTCGGTTATGGTGATGTTCAGTCATGCTTCCCGTTATTGCACTCATCGGTCGGCCCAACGTCGGGAAATCGACCCTCTTTAATCGCCTAACCCGTTCCCGCGATGCGATCGTCGCAGACTATCCTGGGCTGACGCGCGACCGTCAGTACGGTTTCGGCAAGCTCGGCCCTGTCCCTTATATTGTGATCGACACCGGCGGTGTGGCTGGTGGTGAAGCGGGCATCGATGAATTGATGGTGGACCAGACGGTCCGGGCCCTGAGAGAGGCGGATGTCGCCGTCGTCATGGTTGATGGTCGCAGCGGTGTTACGGCTGCGGATGAGCATGTTGTAGATCTCGCTCGCAAACACGCAAAGAAGGCCTGGCTTGCCGTCAACAAGGCGGAAGGCCTCGACCAGGACATAGCTAGCGGAGAATTCTATGCGCTGGGACTCGGCGATCCTATCGCGATCTCGGCGGCGCACGGGGATCGGATTTCAAGTTTCATGGATGCGGTGCTGGCGCCGTTTGCCGAAACTGTGCCGGAAGAATCACAGGACGATACGGACGAAGACAAACCGCTGCGCGTCGCGGTGATCGGCCGACCGAATGTCGGCAAGTCGACATTAATTAATCGCCTGATCGGCGAAGACCGGCTGGTTGTCTACGATCAACCTGGAACCACACGTGACAGCGTGGCCGTCCCTTATGAACGCGAAGATCGGAAATTCCTGCTCATCGATACGGCTGGCGTACGCCGAAAATCCAAGGTCCATGAAACCATTGAGAAGTTCAGCGTCGTGAAAGCACTGCAGGCGATGGAACGTGCGCAGGTCGTCATCGCGTTACTGGATGCGAGCGAAGGTGTGACGGAACAGGACGTCAGCCTGATGGGGCTGGCAGTCGAACGAGGGCGGGCTCTCGTAGTTGTCGCGAATAAGTGGGACGGCCTCGACAGCGATCAGCGCCGGCAGGTAAAGGCTGATTTCGATCGCCGCCTCCCTTTCCTAGGCTTTGCCGAACGCATGACGATCTCTGCACTGCATGGAACGGCGGTCGGCGATGTATTGCCAGCTGCCGAGCGCGCCTACGAAGCGGCGACGCGGGATATGTCGACGACGGAACTCACACGTGAGCTGGAGGGCGCGCAAACCGAACATGCACCGCCATTGGTGCGGGGTCGGCGTATCAAACTGCGCTACGCGCACCAGGGCGGACGCAATCCGCCGGTAATCGTCATCCACGGTAATCAGACCGATCGGCTGCCGGATGCCTATCGGCGGTATCTGGTCAATCGATTTCGGAAGCGGTTTCGTCTTCGCGGGACGCCGGTTCGTTTATCATTCAAAACCAGCGAAAATCCCTACAAGGGTAAGCGCAACAAGCTGACGCCGAGACAGGAGCGTCGTCGTAAACGCTTGTTGAAACGAGTGAAGAAATAGATCCGTGAGAGTGCCGAGCAAAACAATCCAGTTAGACGGCAAGTTCGTCATGCACCGGGGAGGCTACCTGGCATCCCCCAATGTCGCTTATGAGACCTGGGGCAAGCTCGAGGGCAGAGGCGACAATGCCGTCATTATTTTCACTGGCCTTTCGCCATCGGCGCATGCCGCCTCGTCGCCCGAAAACCCCTCGGCGGGATGGTGGGAGGACATGATCGGGTCTGGGTTGCCACTCGATACTGATCGCTACTTCGTTATTTGCGTTAATTCCTTAGGTAGTTGCTTTGGATCGACAGGTGCGGCCGATGTAAATCCGGAAACCGGAGGGATCTACCGGACCACTTACCCGGTACTGACACTCGAGGATGTTGCCGAAGCTGGCTACGAGGTCGTCAAGGCGCTGAGTCTCGAGCGCGTGCATACGACCATAGGTTGTTCGATGGGCGGTATGACGGCACTGGCATTCTGCGTGCGTCACCCAGAGCTGGGCGGCAACATGCTGTCGATCTCATCTTCGGCCCGTGCGCTGCCGTTCTCGATCGCGATTCGTTCACTCCAGCGCGAAATGATCGTGAAAGATCTGAAGTGGGATGGGGGCAACTATGACCTAGAAGATCCACCCGTCATCGGCCAGCGACTGGCACGTAAGCTGGGCATGATGACCTACCGATCGCCCCGGGAATGGGAGCAGCGATTTGGCCGAGAGCGGATCTCAATGGAAATGCACTCGGACGAGCAGTTTTTCGGGGATTTTGCCGTAGAGTGTTACCTGGAGAATCACGCGAACAAATTCACCGGACAGTTTGACGCGAATTGCTACCTATACTTGTCGCGCGCGTCTGATCTCTTCGATCTCGCCGAGCATGGTGGTTCGCTGGAGGCGGGGTTCTCGAAACTAAACCTCGACCGGTCGATGGTCGTCGGTGTCGAAACAGACCTGCTTTTCCCCATTCACCAGCAGCGTGAACTCGCTAACGGATTATCGAATGTCGTCGAGGATACCGAGCTGGTCGAACTCGGCTGTATCAAGGGTCACGACTCATTCCTGGTCGACATGGATGCGTTTCGACCGGTCATCGGTCGCTTCCTTTCCTGACATTACTTGAGTTGTCGTAATAATTGGGCCGGGTCGACGGCGGCCCATGAGATTGGTCGCCAACTGCAGGTGCGCGTCGGAGGTGCGGCTTACGTCTCTTCATTTTTTCCGATCCTGGTCACCGTTGCCTCAAGGTAACCAGACGACACACGTGCCTTGATCTCATCGCCGGCATTGACAGTCGTCGCGTCTGTGATCAGCGTGCCCGACGCACGTTCTGAAACGATGGAATAACCGCGGTCGAGCGTCGCGAGCGGACTGACGGAATCCAGTGCCCTTGCTACGACCTTTAGCCTGACCCCCAGCCGTGCGACGGCGTTCGATCCGGCAGCCTGTAGTCGCTGTCGCAGCACCGTATTTCCGCTGATCTGCTGCTGGACGTGAGCGCGTGGTGACTGTTGCAGGAGCTTGGCTTGCGTATCATTGACAACAATCTGTCGATTGGTGAGATCGTGACGCATGGCGGCCGCCATGACTTGCTGCAGGTTATTCAGGCAGGCGCGCTGTCTTGCGACGGTCGCGGCAGGGTTGGATTGTCGCAGTCGCTTGCCGAGCCAGTCCAGCGATTGAAATCGGTTTTCCAGATATCGGCGCCCAAGCGTCGCGATTCTGGCCGACGTCACCGACAGATGCTGCAGCCACTCTGTCTGGTCCGGCACAACGAGTTCCGCTGCACCCGACGGCGTTGGCGCACGTAGATCCGCGACAAAGTCGGCGATCGTGAAATCGACTTCATGACCAACGGCGCTGACGACCGGAATGGGGCAGTTGGCAATGGCGCGGGCGACACGTTCGTCGTTGAACGACCAGAGATCCTCGAGCGAACCGCCGCCGCGGCTGATTATCAAAACGTCGCACTCGTCTCGCTTAATCGCTGTTTCGATCGCTGCGACGATTTGTGGCGGGGCGAACTCACCCTGAACGGCGGTCGGGTAAATGGTGGCGGATACGGCCGGGAAACGTCGCTCGAGCACGGTTACGATATCCCGGACGGCTGCGCCGGTCGGCGAAGTGACAATACCTATTTTTTGCGGAAGCTCCGGTAACTCGAGCTTGCGGTCGTCAGCGAAAAGACCTTCGGTGGCCAGCTTTTTCTTGAGCGCTTCGAACTGTCGCCGCAGTACGCCTTCACCGACGGCCTCGAGCTGTTCGACGATCAGCTGGTACTCGCCACGGGTCTCATAGATGCTGACTTTGCCGAAGGCCAGCATCTGGTCGCCGTCTTTCAGGTTGATTGCAGGACCGCGCTGCCGGCCGCGGAACCAGGCGCAGCGCAACTGGGCGGCGTCGTCTTTCAGGGAAAAGTAGATGTGGCCGGACCCAGGCCGGGACAGGTTGGAAATTTCTCCCTCTATCCATACTTGCGCAATGCCGTCCTCGAGCAGGCGTTTGGCCTGCCTGTTTAGTTCCGAGACGCTGATCGCGCGTTGAGTGGGGCTTTCTTGCAGGAGGTCGGTCACGTGGACAGTATACGTCTGCATTTAATGGGTTGCTGGCGTTTACCGGCAAATAGGGTATGCGTACAATGACCCGTTTTATCCGGCCACACTGACCCATAGGAAGCAGCATGCGGATTGCGAAGGAAGCACTGACTTTTGATGATGTATTACTGCAGCCGGGCTACTCCGACGTACTTCCCCGCGAAGTCGATCTCTCCACCCGGCTGACAACCGATATCTCGCTGAATATCCCGTTGTTGTCGGCCGCGATGGATACGGTCACAGAAGCGCAGCTCGCCATATCACTTGCTCAGGAGGGCGGCCTGGGCATCATTCACCGGAACATGACACCGGATATGCAGGCGCGCGAAGTATTGAAGGTCAAGAAGTTCGAAAGCGGCATTGTCCGTGACCCGATCACGGTTTCCCCGGATATGAACATTCGCGCAGTCATCGACCTGACCAAGGCGATGGGTATCTCAGGCGTTCCCGTGGTTGAAGGCAAGGTGACTATCGGGATTGTGACTGGCAGGGACCTTCGTTTCGAAACGAATCTTGATGCGCCGGTTGCAACTGTCATGACGCCGCAGGAACGACTGGTTACCGTCCGCGAAGGCGCAGACGATGACGAGGTACTGTCCCTACTGCACAAGCACCGTATCGAAAAGGTACTGGTCGTTACTGATGATTTCGAACTACGCGGCATGATCACGGCGAAGGATTTCCAGAAGGCCAGCGACTATCCGCGTGCGTGCAAGGACCATCGAGGTGCCTTGCGAGTTGGTGCGGCTGTGGGCACCGGTTACGACACGGATGACCGGGTCGACGCACTGGTCGGCGCGGGCGTTGACGTCGTTGTCGTCGATTCGGCACACGGCTTTTCCAAGGGCGTCATCAACCGGGTACGCGCGATCAAGGAACGCTATAAGGACCTGCAGGTCATTGGCGGCAACATCGTGACCGCGGAAGCGGCCACCGCACTGCTCGACGCAGGCGCCGATGGCGTCAAGGTCGGCATCGGACCGGGGTCGATTTGCACGACGCGCGTTGTCGCTGGCGTGGGCGTTCCGCAGATATCCGCTGTAGCTGAAGTGGCGGAGGGTCTGGCGAAATCCGGCGTACCCCTGATCGCCGACGGCGGCATTCGTTTCTCGGGCGATATCGCCAAAGCGCTGGTGGCCGGTGCTCATTCCGTCATGATTGGTGGCATGTTTGCGGGCACCGAGGAATCGCCGGGCGAAGTTGAGTTGTACCAGGGGCGTTCCTACAAGTCATACCGCGGCATGGGTTCCGTTGGAGCGATGGGCGCACAGCATGGTTCCTCGGATCGCTACTTCCAGGATACGACGGAGGAGCTCGAGAAGCTCGTCCCCGAGGGTATCGAGGGGCGCGTTGCCTACAAGGGCTCAATGGTAGCGATCGTGCACCAGTTGATGGGTGGCGTTCGTGCAGCGATGGGTTACACGGGCAGTCATAATATCGACCAGATGCGCACGCGACCGAAGTTCGTGAAGATCACGTCAGCCGGTATTAAAGAAAGCCACGTTCATGACGTTACGATCACGAAAGAAGCACCGAATTACCGAACCAGTCACTAGTTATCGATTTAATGGCCGAGCCAACCGATTTGACGTCAGCAACTCAGGCTGACATTCATGCACATCGCATCCTGATACTCGACTTCGGTGGGCAGTACACGCAGCTAATCGCACGCCGGGTGCGCGAAGCCGGGGTGTATTCTGAAATCCACCCCTGGGATATGGACGAGGCGGCGCTCCGCGACTTCAATCCTGCCGGCGTCGTGCTGTCAGGCGGTCCGGAGTCGGTCAACCTGGACGACCCACCGCGGGTGGCCCCGTCAGTATTTGAACTTGGTGTTCCGGTCCTCGGCATCTGCTACGGCATGCAGGCTATGGCCGCGCAACTGGGCGGCAACGTAGCTGCCTCCGAGCATCGCGAATTTGGCTATGCGGAAATCACTCCGGGCGACTCGGAGCTGCTGGCCGGACTGTCCGACGCAGATTCAGGTGTGCCGTTCCTTAAAGTCTGGATGAGTCACGGGGATAGGGTTGAGTCTCTTCCTGAGGGTTTCGTGATCGCCGGCGAGAGCGCGAATTCGCCACTGGCGGCCATGGAAGACCGGCAACGGAAATACTACGGCGTTCAGTTTCATCCCGAAGTGACACACACGCCACAAGGCCAGGTGATCATCGACCGGTTCGCTCACGACATCTGCGGTTGCCCGGGAGACTGGACACCAGGGAATATCGTCGCCGACGCGATCGCTACCGTTCGTGAAGGCGTGGGTGATGGCAAGGTACTGCTGGGTTTGTCAGGCGGCGTCGACTCGTCCGTGGTTGCGGCTTTGCTACACCAGGCGATTGGTGACCAGCTGACCTGTGTTTTCGTCGACCATGGATTATTGCGCCACCATGAAGGCGATCAGGTCATGGCGACGTTCACCGAGCACATGAACATCAATGTCATCCGCGTGAACGCAGCTGACCGATTCTTCGCCGCGCTGGCGGGGGTCGAAGATCCGGAAGAGAAACGCAAGATCATCGGTGGTCTCTTTATCGAGGTCTTTGATGAAGAAGCACAGAAGTTGGAAGGTGTCGAGTGGCTTGCCCAGGGCACAATTTATCCTGACGTCATCGAGTCTGCGGGTTCCAAGACGGGCAAGGCGCATGTGATCAAGTCACATCACAATGTCGGCGGCCTGCCGGAAACCATGCGCATGAAGCTTGTCGAGCCGCTGCGCGAGCTATTCAAGGACGAGGTTCGCAAGATCGGCATGGAGCTCGCCTTGCCGCGTGAGATGGTCTTTCGTCATCCGTTCCCGGGCCCCGGTCTGGGCGTGCGCGTACTCGGCGAAGTGAAACCTGACTATGTCGAGTTGCTGCAGCTAGCGGATCACATCTTTATCGAAGAGCTGCACAAGAACGACCTCTACGATCAAACTAGCCAGGCCTTTGCCGTCTTTTTGCCCGTTCGTTCGGTCGGCGTGATGGGCGACGGGAGACGTTACGACTATGTCGTTGCGCTTCGTGCGGTCGAGACTGTCGATTTCATGACGGCACGCTGGGCACATCTGCCCTACACATTTCTTGAGCACGTTTCGCTTAGGATCATCAACGAGGTTGACGGCATTTCACGTGTGACCTACGACATTTCCGGCAAGCCGCCGGCCACCATTGAGTGGGAGTAAAAATACGCCCTACAACCCCCATTCCTACGCTGTTTCCTATGTTGTAAAGTTGTTGTAAAGACGCATTGCTTCGTCTTTGTTGTAAAGTTCTGCCACTACTACACTGCGTAAGTGTAATAAGTATGTAATACAACTTAGTTGAAAATGAGCCAAGCCCCGATGACAAACATTTCAATAAAAAGCCTACTTCTCAGATTTAGATGGCGAATACTGTTTACATTCGTTTTGGTGACGCTGGAAGCACTGACTGGAATTCTTTTCCCGCTTCTAATTGGAATCGCGATCAATGGTCTTTTGGAAGACAGCTTCGATGGAATACTCTATCTATCTATCGCTGGAGCGGCAGCACTAATAGTAGGAAGTGCAAGACGATTCTACGACACCCGAATCTACTCTGGAATTTACTGCAAAATTACTCCCGAGATGATCGAAAACGAAACAAACAAAGACGCATCGGTTTCCAGAATATCAGCCCGGACGGGCCTTCTA
>JAQWSV010000033.1 GCA_029243005.1 Woeseiaceae bacterium | reverse complement strand
TGTGCTTCGGAAGCTCTGGATCCAAACGCGATGAGCGTCTCGACGGTCGGCGATGACGGCCGTCCCTCCTGCAGGATGGTTCTCCTCAAATATTACGACGAGAAAGGCTTCGTCTTCTTTACCAATCACGAGAGCAACAAGGCAACACAGATTGCCGAGAACAACAACGTCGCTCTGCTATTTTTCTGGCCGACGCTGGGACGCCAGATCGGTATTCGCGGCTCCGCCAGCAGGATCTCGAAGGCCGACACGCTCAAGTACTTCAGCACGCGACCGCGCGGGAGCCAGGTCGGCGCCTGGGTTTCCGTCCAAAGCAGCATCATCTCGTCACGATCGATGCTGGAAGCGAAATATGCCGAGATCAAGCGGAAATTTTCCGACGGTGAAGTGCCCTTGCCCTCATTTTGGGGTGGTTACCGCGTCACACCCGAATCTATCGAATTCTGGCAAAGCCGCACCAATCGTTTGCATGACCGTTTTCTGTATCAACGGGACGACAGCGACTGGCGTATAGATCGCCTGTCTCCCTGAAAAAGCGGTCAATCTCCCCGGGGACACCCATGCACCGCAGGATGCTTTTTGTTACCTGCGCTCTGTCCATTCGGCTCTGTGCTAGGTGTAACCAGCTAATCGCTATGCTCGAATACGTACCGACGCGATAGTGCGAAGTTAATGAACATACCGGCAATACTGCCTGCAGCAACGCCAAGCATGGGCCACGTCTGCACAATTGCCAATTGCCACACGAGCACCGCGTAGATTCCGTAGTTGATCAGACCACCGATCAGGTTGACTGACGCAAATCGGACCCACTGGCCGACCAGATCCTCGTTCCTGTCACGAAACGTAAAGACCCTATTCAGCAACCAGGTACACGTAACCGCACAAAGGAAAGAAATAGCGCGTGCACTGTAGAAGTCGAAGTCCAGGCTCAGCACATAGAGCAGGACACCGGCATCGATCACAAAACCGATTGTGCCGACAACCGCAAAACGAAAGAATTGCCTCGTCATTGTGCCGACAACGAGTTCAGGAAACAGACTGCTCGAGCAGAGACCGGGTGCACGGTATCGCAAGATAACGCATTCGCTTCGCCTCCTGCCTGCCTTTCGTCACGACGTCCAGGATGAACCCGCAGGTTATGCTCAGAAATCCCAACAACATCAGCCCCGTGCATAGAATTGCAGTGGGTATCCGTGGGACGACTCCCGTCGCAAAAAATTCGACAAAGATCGGATATGCCAGTACAACAGAGGCTCCAGCGAGCAGGATGCCGATGACGCCAAACGCGAGCAATGGTCTGCCCTGCATTAACAGTTGATAAATCGTACGCAGTATGTGGAACCCGTCTGCGAATGTGTTGAGCTTGCTCTCTGTTCCGTGGGCACGATCTCTATAGGAGGTCTCCACTTCTGCCGTGGGCATCTGTAGCTGCAAAGCGTGAATCGTGAGCTCGGATTCAATTTCAAATCCGCTGGAAAACTGCGGAAACGACTTTACAAACCGGCGACTGAAAACTTTGTAGCCCGACAACATGTCATCAAACTCTCTGCCAAATATTAAGCCCACCGGGCCGGTGAGGAATTTGTTACCCCACTCGTGCCCAGGGCGATAAGCATCTACTTCTTCGAGGCGACGCGATCCGTTCACGATGTCGACGTTTTCATCGACCATTCTGCCGATTAGTTCGGGGGCGACTGATATGTCGTAACTATCGTCGCCATCCACCATCAGGTACACATCGGCGTCTACATCCGCAAACATTCGCCGAACGACATGCCCTTTCCCTTCTCTTTTTTCCGTAAGCACAATCGCACCGGCATCCCGTGCTTCTTTTGCAGTGTCGTCGGTCGAATTGTTGTCGAATACATAGATGATCGCTGCGGGAAGGTATTGCTGGAAGTCGCGTACAACTGTCCCGACCGCACCCTCTTCGTTTCGACATGGAAGGATCACGGCGATCTTCATTTGAGTACCCCACTGCATTGCGCCAACATTGGCTAACTCAGTGTTGCTGAATTCAGTCGACATCATGGATATAGTCTTTCCGTAGGAGGATTACATTGCCTGCCATGCAGTATACGAGGGCATTGGAATACAAAGTGTGACACTGTAGGGCTTATGAGGAATTAACATCTGTAGAGCTTTATGTCGAGTCGCGAAACGTTTTCAATTGCATTGAAGCGATCACTGGCCGCCGGTGCTATCGCGGCAGCCGTTAGCCTAATCACCGGCCTCCTTTTCCTGTCGCTGAACTACAGCGTCCTGTCGATATCCCCTGACAGCGTGCGCGGCGTGCTTCAGGGAGAAATTGAATTATCGCCGGAGGTGTTTGACAACGGCGGCAGCACGTTCAACGACTGTCTGTTGTTATCCATGACAATCGACAGACCTGCCGACAGGCTGGCGGCGGCGATTTCCCCCAATCGTTTGTATGCCAACTCAACAAACGTCGACCAGGATATATGTGGTGGCCTTTTCGATCTGATTGCAAACGGCGAAGCTAACCCGGACCGGCACATTTCCGTTCCATACCACCAATACTGGAGTGGTATGAGAACGGTACTTACATTGACCGTCCCTAAGATTGGCCTTGGCGGGACGCGCGTCGCGCTGCAAGTGCTCTGGTTTATGGCCTACATTGCGGCATTCGGTCTCGCGCTGTACGGTATCGTGCGTGCCAGATTCCCCTCAAATATCGGTGTACACGCCGCACTGATTCTCGGCTGCCTGCTGCTTTTCTACCAAGCTGCTGAAAGTTCACAGGCGCTGACCAGAGCGCCGACCGACATTTTGTTCTTTATCGCATTTGCGAGCTATTTACGCTGCTCTTTTGATGGTAATTCCGCTCGACCCTCATTCCTGCTGCTTGGCATGACAGGCGCAATGGTTGGCTATTTCGAATTGCTTCACGGCGCTATCCCCATATTCATCGCGATGCTCGTTTTCTTCGGGCTAAGCGCGCGACCCGGACATGCAACAGCCATTGAATCCGTTTTCAGATCGGTGCCGACAATTAGCGCCTTTGTAGGTGGCGTCATCGCTGCGTTGGCATTGAAAGTCGCACTCGTTGTCCTAGCGATCGATGGTAGTTATGTCTCAAAGTTTTTCGATGCGCTTCAATACAGGATAACCGGTGATGAGAGGCAGTACTTCGAAAACTCAGTGCTCACGAGCCGGTTTGAGGACTATCCGTCGAGTATCGAAAATCTCGCAAAATCGTTCTATCGTCATGCAGGAACAATCGCGCATGGCTGGCAGATGATGGGTGTCGCCTGGATCTGCGGCACAGCTATCGTTCAGACCAGCGCCGCGATTGTCTGGTTCAGATCGGACGACCGGGAACTGCGCGGTATTATTCTTGCCTGCCTGCTCTCATCAGCAGTCATTTACCTCTGGTGGCTAGTCTTTCTGCAGCACACCATTAATCACCCGCATTTCATGCTGCGCCTGTGGGCGTGGCCGTTCGGCATGACCTGTGTATTACTTTATTCACTGGTCCGGCATTGGCGATCTAGGGAACTGAATGACCAGAGAGAGCCGGGCACGGAGACCCGGGTGGATTGATCCTTAGCGCCAATGCGAGAGAAGATGGTGGCCGGTTCGATTCGGTTGATGACAGACACGCGACAATGGGTTCAGTCTCTAACTTTAAATGTGGTGTCTTTATTTGCGACAGGTCCAGGCCACGAGAAGATCAAGAGACCGTTTCAATTGGAGATAATGATCATCACAGCGCGGCAGCCATCCGCGCTGGAAACCAAGGCTGCAAAAAAGCCTGAGCGATCTAATCCTCACCATATTTCCAGAGATCGACAATCTTGCCAGCCATTTCTCGAAGTGCGTCCTTCTGCGGTAGATATTGTTTTCTCAGATATTCGGTATCCTCGCTAGAAACAGCAAAGCGGCGAAGGAAATCGTGGCGATTCAAGACCCCAGCGACCGGTTGTTTATTTACGATTCGGCGCAAGGGTCCTGCGTAATAATTCGCAACGATTCTTGTCCAGTTCCAGCTCTTGTGCACAGTCTCCTTCTCGTCTTCGGGAACGAAGTCAGGCTTCAATCCGACGAAATCGTATAGCTTCCTGAGACCAGAACGCGGATCACTGATCACGTCAGCTTCAAAGCTCAGGATGAGAATCTGCTCGCGCGGAAAAACACGCAGCCACGCGCCAAGGTGACGTTCGTAATCACCCATTTCGATCAGCCTGAGTCGTGGATGATTTAGTGCCGTCTTTTCGATCCCAGCGGAAACAGGAAGCTTGCCCTTACGCATCCAATGAAAGTATGCGGAAACAGCGCGACGAACAGGGTCTCTCAAGCATACGATCACTTTTACATCCGGCAACACTGTGCGAACCATCTCGGGAAGCAACGGCAGCGATTCGTCATACTCCAGTTTGTTGACTTCGTTATAAAAAAACGCCGGTCTGTCCGATAGATAGGTTGTCGATGCCTCACCAGTCACTGCCTGATCGTCAATCCCATCGAACTTTGCGAAGTACCACTCCGGTCCGCGTCCGTATAACTCGGACGATCCAAAAAAGTGAATTTCCTTCTCATCGGGCAAGACAGTCCCCGGATGCTGGGAAAGCTTGTTCCAGAGCCAGGTCGTTCCAGCCTTCTGAGCGCCTATAATCAGGAAGTCGGGCTTGCGAAAGCGCTTGTTCTGAGACAATGGATTACTCGTAGGTTGCGGAAAAAATGAGGCGCAGCGAGTATGACACAACTGCAGGATTTCTCGCGAAGCCGGCTACGAAATGGTGTTGGCCTGCCCCCTAGAGCGACTCCAGCTGGTGAGAGAGACTTTCACTGGAATCAAGGAGTGCAACAATGGTGAGAAGGCACTTCAAGCCCGAACAGGTCATCCACATTCTGCGAGAAGCCTAGATCAAGCTCGCGGGCGGCAAGACGACCGGCGAGGTGTGCCGGGAGCTGTGGAGATCTCCGAGCAGAGCTATAGCCCCATGTGCTCATTACACCTCGTTCGTACCACCGCTCTGCCAGACATACGCTCTTGTATGCCATGTAGGTGGGTAGAGATCGCCCAGTAAACGATTCCCAGCACCTGGCCCATGGCTTGGGGGTCGGTGGCAAATAGGCAGTCACCAAAAAATCGACGCAGAGACACGTGACCCCTATATAGAGTGCGCGCCAAAAAATTCCAGGATCAGCGGCCAGGTCCAGCTCAACTGGTAGGTATGCCCCATATCCGAGCGACAATCCAGGACGCGGGGCCAGCCCGTGTCGCTATAGCAATAAGTGCGGCATTCAGTTTCGCTGGTGCCGGCATCAAACACAACGGCAGTATTCATCACATCACAGCCGTGTGCCTGGGCCCAGCTTCGCGTAATGGCAGTGGCTCCAGTGTAGTAGAAGAAATCGCCATCGCTGGTGGTGGTGAAGCTCTCATCTTCCCAATCACCGGGCGGCACGGTGCGATCATTACTACCGGTGATGAGTAGCACCGGCATATCTTCGTTCTTGCCCTTCCCATTCAGGTAGCCCCTGTGCGGCAGGCCGATGATCGGCGCTATCGCCCTGAACAACGGCGCCGACACAGGGTTCTGCCCCAGTTCCCAGGTAAACATGCCGCCGTTCGAACCGCCACTGGCGAAGACATTATCGGTGTCCACGCACATACGGCCACCGATGTGGTCGAGTAGCGCGGCCGTGAATGCAACATCCTCCTGCTGGCACTGGGTCCATGCGCAGCTGTTCTGCGCGATACCATCACATGAGGGATAATTGTAGTCAGCCGTGTTATTGAAATCGCAAATGGCGCCTTCAATTTCATCGCCACCGTCACCGTCCAAGCCGCTGGCCGAGCCGCTGAAGGTCCACGAATTCCAGGAGTTGTCCGGCTCGCTTGAGCCGAGACCCACTGGCGCAACCAGAATATACCCGCGCTGGTCTGCCTCACTGGTCACCGTGGCATTGCCGATGAACTCGTTCTGGTTACCTCCCCAACCGTGAAACAGCATCACTAGCGGGCTAGCGGAGCTCGTAGTGTAGCTCTCGGGCACATGCAGTCGGTAAGCACGCTCGATGCCGTTGAATTGCAGGCTGTAGGTATCACTGTCAGTCAGCAATCCGGTCGTCGCAGCGCAGCCCACCGAGGGGTTCGCCGCCCCGGGGGCCGTGTTATCCCCCGAGCCGGGGTCGGGCTGGGCACCCCCGTTATTTTCGCTGCCGCCGCTACTGCCGCCTCCGCCGCCACAGGCGACAAACAGCGTCGAAAGAAACACCAACGAAACGGTTTTCAAATATTGCAACATAACGGGCACATCACTTACTTGAGGCCGAATATCTGAGAATATTTCTCCGCTTGGTCGCACACAAGTGATCGTAATTTGTCCGCAAATGAGAATAGCTCAATAGAATATTGTTGTCGGGAGCTACATTTCTTCTGCCCCTACAGGTCTCTGTACGGAGGTCATTGCTGGATAACGCTCGGCGGGTCATGACCAGCCCCCTATCACGACTCCATAGTTCATAGATCAGCGGCATCAACCGGCTGGTTCCCTGAGCGTATTCAAAAGAATCCCAATATTTTCTAAAATTATCATATATTTATATTATTTTATTAAATTGAAATCGAGATTTTTTCTAGCGGTCGATAATACCAACTGCCGTTGCCTAAGATCAGTGTGACGACCTGGCCGTTTCCAGCATTGATTCGACTTTGGGAATGACGGCACTCCACGCATATTGACCGACATAAGCAAGGGCATTCTCGCGAATTACTGCGTGCAACTCATCGTCACTTGTCAGCACCTGAATCAGCTTCAAAAGCGTGTCACGGTCTCCGGGGTCAAACAGAAATCCCGTCTTGCCATGGCAGATAATGTCAGGAATACCAGCACTTCGCGTCGCAATAACTGGTACACCGTAGGCCATCGCTTCAATAATGACGTTTGGCAGTCCATCGCCGAGACGCGACGGCAATACGAGCATTCTTG
>JAQWSV010000261.1 GCA_029243005.1 Woeseiaceae bacterium | reverse complement strand
CCCTTAGCGTCGCAACGCCGTCCAGCAGCTCCTTCAATGCGGCGTACAATGACATCATAGGCGTGTGCAATTGTTCCATGACGCTGGATAACTCATGGCGGCCCTCCTCGCGGGGAGATTCTGCGCGCAGAACGCGTACCGCGGTCGCAGCGTTGTCGAGCCTGCGCTGCATTGCTGCATCCTTCAGCGCAATCGTTGCCCCGCGAATTTCATCGATCAGCCGTTCGAGTTCGCGGCTGCCCAGGCTGATGCCGAAAAACTGCGCAGCCAGGTCCGGTATCTGGTGGGCCTCGTCGAGGATGATGGCGTCGGCACCTGGCAGGAACTCGATAAAACCTTCCTCTTTCATCGCAAGATCCGCCAGCAACAGGTGGTGATTCACGACGACGAGATCGGCTTCCTGCGCGGCACGGCGTGCTTTGACCACGTGGCATTTCTGGTAGACCGGGCATTCACTGCCAAGACAGTTGTCAGCAGTCGACGTGACAAGAGGCCAGACGCCAGAATCTTCGGCAACCTCAATTAACTCAGCACGATCGCCGGCCTGTGTCCTGTGTCGCCACTGCCGCACCGCGTCCAGGTCATCGAAGAGTGCTGGCGCCGATACCTGGCTGGCAACGGTGTCGAGCCGATGCAGGCAAAGATAGTTGGCACGGCCTTTCAGCAACGACGTTTTAACCGGACGACCAACCGCCTTGCCGATCAGCGGCAGATCACGATGGTAGAGCTGGTCCTGCAGGGCCTTGGTCCCCGTCGATATGATCGTCTTCCTTCCGCTTTGCAGTGCGGGTAGCAGATAGGCAAAGGTCTTCCCCGTACCGGTACCCGCCTCGACGACAAGCTGGCCCGCCGATCCAATTGTCTCGGCTACGGCCTCTGCCATCCATGCCTGGCCTTCGCGCGGCTGAAAGCCCGGTAGATGCGCTTTGAGCGGGCTGTCCGGGCCGAAAAATTCAGTCTGGGAAATCACTGCGGCAATATACGCCATTGCGCGCGGTACGGAGCAAGCTTTTTCGAGTGCCTGGGTTGGTTTCCTTAAGCCTCACCCCCTAACGCTAATCGGCGATTTGCGTCAACATATGTTAATTGGCCTTGAACGAAATCTGCGGTACGGACCTTCCGCTCGAGCATCGTCTTTACGGTCTTGAATGTATATTGCAGCGGCAGCTACGCGCGCGCTGCTGCGACGGTTCGCACTGAAGTTTTTGATGATCCGGAGTCCCGGAACTCGATGCGGCTGTTTGCGCTCCAGCGCTCGGCCGGTAATTGGCCGAAATCGGGTGCAGTTCGCGCGTCGGTCGGTATAATTGCGCGCCTTGACGCGCGCCCATGTCCTCGCCATTCCAGCAACAAAAACATGTGTAAAGAGACGATATGACTACCACATTGTCCGACCTTCAGAATTGGGTCGATTCGGTCGCTGCCCACACACGGCCCGACGCCATTTACTGGTGCGATGGAAGTACCGAGGAATACGACCGGCTGATCGTGGAAATGTGCGACTCAGGCGTCCTCTCGCCCCTGGATGCCAGGAATTATCCCGACTGTTATCTACACCTGTCGGACCCGTCCGATGTCGCCCGCGTCGAGCATCTGACGTTTATCTGCACCAGCAGTCAAGAGGACGCCGGACCCAATAACCACTGGATGGACCCAAGCGAGGCGCATGAAAAGGTCGACGCGCTGTTCGACGGCGCAATGGAAGGCCGAACACTCTACGTCATCCCGTACTGCATGGGTCCGATCGATTCCCCCTATGCCCGCCTAGGCGTCGAGATTACAGACAGTCCCTATGTCGTCATCAACATGAATTTGATGACAAGAATGGGCAAGAATGCACTGCAACGCATTGAAAAAGAAGGTTCTTTTGTCAAAGGACTACACTCCACCGGTGACCTGGACCCGGATCGCCGCTTTATCATGCACTTCCCAGAAGAACTGTCGATCAAGAGCATTGGTTCCGGTTACGGCGGCAATGCACTGCTCGGCAAGAAATGCCACGCACTTCGGATAGCGAGCCACTAGGCCCGCAATGAAGGCTGGCTGGCAGAACACATGCTGATCGTAGGCGTCGAGAGTCCCGAAGGGGACGTTCACTACATTGCCTGCGCGCTGCCGTCGGCATGCGGAAAAACCAACCTGGCAATGCTGATTCCACCGGAATCGCACAAAGGCTGGCGGATCTGGACACTGGGAGACGATATTGCCTGGCTACATCTCGATGATGACGGCGGGATGCGTGCCATCAATCCAGAGGCCGGCTATTTCGGCGTGGTACCGGGAACGAACCCAAAAACCAACAAGAACGCCTACGACATGATTCATGGCGAGACGATTTTCACGAATGTCGGCACTACTGCTGGCAATGAGCCCTGGTGGGAAGACAAAGGCAGCGGCGATCCGATCAAAGACTGGCGTGGCCAAGACTACGATCCGGAGAACGGTCCGGCGGCACACCCCAATTCGCGGTTCACCGTCTCGGCAAAGCGAAACAAGAGCTACTCGAATCTGGCGGATGCTCCGGACGGCGTGCCGATATCGGCGATTGTCTTCGGTGGCCGACGCAAGGAACTCGCGCCCCTGGTCTACCAGGCCAAGAGCTGGCAGCACGGCGTTCTTGTCGGGGCGAGTGTCGGATCGGAAACCACCGCCGCCAATGTCGGCGAGGTCGGCGTGGTCCGGCGGGACCCGATGGCCATGAAACCATTCTGCGGCTACAACTTCGCTGACTACTGGGACCACTGGCTGTCTTTTGCGCAACGCTCAAACAATCTGCCGAACATTTTCCACATCAACTGGTTCCGTCAGGATGAGAACGGTCAATTCATGTGGCCCGGATTTGGGGAAAACCTGCGTGTACGGCGCTGGATAATCGATCGTTGCGAAGGTCGGGCAGATGCGGTCTCGACACCAATCGGCCATCTGCCCGCTCCGTCGGATATCGACACCAGCGGCCTCTCCATCACCGAGGAAACCATGCAGTCGCTCTTGTCCGTGAACATAGCGCAATGGCAGGCGGAAATGGATTCTGTCAGCGAGTACCTGGAAAGTTACGGTGATCGCCTGCCCAGTGTCCTCAGAAAAGAATGCGATGAGGTGATTCAAAACCTGCAGGAAGCGCAGTAAGAAACGAGCCGCTTTACATTCGACGCGCCCGTTGAAGAGCGACAACCGGGAGAATCAATCACCGCAGACGTATTGTACGGCCAGCGGCGTTCCGGCCTTTGCCACACTGCCAAAGCCGATGATGCCTTCCCCACTCAGTTCTGTGCTGTCGCGGCGAATAAACACCTCCTCACCGCCCGCATTCTCGAGAAACGTCCCGTTCGTACTCTGATCGATGAGTATGAACTTACCACGCCGCATCTCGACGCGGGCGTGTATGCGTGAAATCAAGTTACCTTTGAGGACTAGGTCGTTTTCATCAGCGCGACCCATATTGATACCCTTGCGGTTCTCGTCGACAACAAACGACTGATCTCGAAAACTCAGTGTCAGCTTCGTCGCGGACTTCGTTTTGTTGTCCCACTCGATCGTCGGCAGCATCCTGGTCGCCTCATCCGGCTGCCAAAGCACTTCATACAGCGCCACTGCGTCGGTACGCCCACGCACGGTTGCGACATCGATTTGCCGGGTCTGGACCCGCCAGTCCGAACTCATCCTCTCAACTGTCGGCCCGGAAATGATGATCTGCTTGGATTTTGCTTGGGAGGTCATTCGATTGGCCGTGTGCACCGCGGCCCCGAAAATGTCGTTCTGCTCTTGGACAACGGGTCCGAAATGACAGCCAACCCTGATCGATACCTGAATCTCACTGTCTCCTGAGCTGATCGACTGCTGCATCTGCGATGCTGCGCTCATCGCCTCATCGACCGATGGAAATGTCGCCATCACTTCGTCGCCGATCGTCTTGATAACAGTGCCGTTAAACTGTGCAGTCGCGTCTTTCATGATGTCTAAGCAATGCGCGACGGTCTCGCTGGCCCTGGTGTCACCGAACTGGTCGTACAGCTGGGTACTGCCGACGACGTCAGCAAATAAAATCGCTACTTCCAGATCTCGTGCCATTCCGCAATAACCCGGCCACTTCCCTTCGTTTCAAGTCCTGCGCAAGCAGGCAGCATTACACGCTGCCACTTACTCACAGATATTATGTCATGTATGAAGAGTGAACGTATACAGCGCAATTGGCGCGCAAACAACTAATATTACGAGGTTTTCCTCGTTCATTTCTCCGCGACAATGTAGGCAATCCAGGCAAGGTCAGCCTCACCTTTCTCCTCGGGCGTGAACACGCCGTTGCCTTCACCATCTTCATCATCGCCTTCCCAGTAGAGCGTTGGGTTTTTGAAGCCGGCCTCGAGCAACAGATCACGAATCTCCGGCGCGGTCCACATTCGCCATTCATAGGTAAATGCTTTCTTGATCCGGGAACCATCTGGGAACTTGAAGTGAATATGCGTACGCATGTAATGGGTGACTGGGTGAAACTCAGCCTGGTGCCAGATATAAGTAAAACCTTCGTGCTTCGTCTTTTCCTTTGTCTCCTCATAAGCCTCGGATCCACCAAAAAGATCGCAGAAGAAGACTCCGTCATCCTTCAATGCATCCTTCACTGATCGGAAATATCTGAGCATCACTTCCCGCGTGTTGAAGATCCAGTAGCTGAAATTGAAGGCAACCAGGATGTCGACGGGCGGCGTCTGCACATCCAACACGTCCGATTCAATCAGCCTGACGCGGGCCTGGTCCTCGGCGGGCAGCTGGCCGACTCGGTTCTGTCGACCCCACTCAAGCACCGACGTATCGAGGTCCACGCCAATGGATTGGTAATCGAGGCCCTGTTTTACCCACTCACAGGCTGCGCTGGCAGTACCACAAAAGTCTTCCCTGAGGAGATGCGCTTTTCGCCCCCGCAGGCTCTGGAAGGTCTCCTGGAGGAACTCGACCTCATGCTCGACATTCTGGACAGACTCCTCGTAGAGCTGATGAATATCGGCCTGCTCAGCCATGGTTTTGTGTTTCTTTGCGGCTTTCGCACTCATGTTAGTTCTTATTCTCCGTCGGTTGGGCGAGGCAGCATTTTACGCCGCATTCGATGAGCCCGCCATCGCCACATTGTTGTGCCATGGTAAGTATGACGAAGCATCGCAGCGATAGTCAGCGGCCTCGTAAACGAAGTGATGCCGGCAGCGACTTCAGCCGATACGATTCGACATCCCCGTACTCTGCAAGGCAAAAGGTTTTCGTTCCTGCCGCTATCCGCCGGTTGAATGCGCCGCGCTTTCTTTCGATGCCAACAAGTTGCCGGGTTCGGGCAAGCGTGCCAGGGCCCCCATTATGACTGACGAATCCGCGCCATTGCGATGCGCGTTCTCGCTCAAGTAACGCCGCCACGCACGCGCGCCGGGCAGCCCAGCGAACAAACCCAGCATATGCCGTGTGATGTGCTTCAGCAATGCGCCGTCCGCCAGCTCATGTTCGACGTAGGGAAGCATCGCGGCAACGACGTCATACCGGTCCCGTGGCACAGATCCACCGCCAAAGGCAGACTCGAGCTCTGTCAAAAACCAGGGCTCATGGTAGGCCTGCCGCCCCACCATGACGCCATCGACCTGCGCAAGGTGTGCCTTGCACTCGGCAACCGTCGTAACACCGCCGTTCAGGACGATGGTCAATTTCGGTCGGTCTGCTTTGAGTTGATAAACCCGCTCATAGTTGAGCGGCGGCACACTGCGATTTTCTTTTGGGCTTAAACCCTGAAGTATTGCCTTGCGGGCATGCACGATATACGTGTCGCATCCTGCTTCGGCCGTCGCATCGATGAAATCCAGCAAGAAAGAATAGTCATCACGATCGTCGATCCCGATCCTGGTCTTGATCGTGACAGGAACCGACACTGACGAACGTATACTGCGGACGCACGCTGCTACGACGTCCGGCGCTGCCATCAGGCAGGCACCAAACTGGCCGCTCTGCACCCGATCACTCGGGCAACCCACGTTGATATTGATTTCGTCATAGCCGAAAGACGCTCCGGCCTGGGCGGATTCCGCCATCAATTCCGGATCACTGCCTCCGAGCTGTAATGCCGCCGGGTGCTCCAAGGGATCGAATGCCAGGATTTTTTGCTGATCGCCATGGTGAATCGCCTGTGCGGTCACCATTTCTGTATACAGGCGGGCGGAAGGGCTCAGCAGGCGCATGAAGTATCGACAATGGCGGTCCGTCCAATCCATCATCGGGGCGACTGAGATTTTACTCTGCATCGGTCACTCGATCGTCGCGAGCGGACTGCGCTTCGGCGACAGTAATATTCCGATATGCGGGACCGCAAGCACTCAGCAGGAAGGCAAATAGCATGAGCGTCCTTTGTTTTGTCATTCTCGTATCATTATCCGTAGATAAGTCCTGTCGATGCCACTATTAATTATGCCCTTCGCCGGCCACGCGAGCGTCAAGAAAGTTCAGTTATCCCGGTTGATGTGCTACAAAATCGTTCGATGAAGACGAACCGGCGCAGTTTCCTTGCGGGTCTCGGTGCCGCAGCGCCTTTAAGCGGTGTGCCCGCCTCGTTCGCCAGAGCGGACGAGGTGAAGAAAACGCCGGACTATTTCGCAAATCTCGGCGTCAAACCCTTCATTAATGCCATTGGTCCCTACTCATCTCTCGGCGGCGCCGTCATGTGGCCTGAAGTCATCGAGGCCATGGACTACGCCATTCGCCACAAGATCTGCATGACGGACTTGCACGATGCTGTTGGCAAACGCATCGCAGATCTTCTAGGCGCAGAGTCGGCCGCGGTTACGTCCGGCGCAACCGGTGCAATCATCCTGGGCACAGCCGCCTGCATGACAATGGGCGATACGGAGCGAATGGAAATGCTCCCGGATACACGCGGCATGCCAAACGAAGTGTTGATTCTAAAAAGTCAGCGCTATCTGTATGACCGCTCTATTCGTGCGCCAGGTGCGAACCTGGTGGAAGTGGAAACTGAATCAGATATTCGTGCGGCAGTAAATGAGCGTACGACCATGATGTTCTATCTGCAAAACCGACCAGCGGACCTGAAGATCAAAGTCACGAAGTACATCGGCCTCGCGAAGGAATACGGGATACCCATATTCTGCGATGCGGCCACCACGGTGCCACCCGTCGCGAACATTCAGAAGACAGTTGAACAGGGCTTTGACCTGATCTGCTATTCGGGTGGCAAGGGGCTGCGAGGTCCCTATAGCGCCGGCCTGTTGCTCGGACGTGCCGACCTGGTCCGCTGCGCACGGATGAATGGCTCACCGAACCACCGCGCTTATGGTCGCAGCATGAAAGTCGCACCCGAGGAGTATCTCGGCATGATGGTCGCTGTAGAGAAAAGCCTGCAGTTTGATGAGAACGCTGACTACGAACGGCAAATGCGGACGGTTCAGCATATGAGCGATTCGCTAAACCAGGTCCCTGGCCTTACGACAAGGATCGATACACCCGTCGGCGAGGCCGTCGAACCCTATGTTGAAGTGCGCTGGGATACTGATCGCTACGCTATTTCGGTCGCCAATCTGAAGCAAGCACTCCGGGACGGCGATCCCGTAATCGAAGTGCGCGCCTTGTTCCTGTCAGATGGGCAGCTGCACCTGACCGCAACAATGCTAAAGCCTGGTGAAGCCGAAATCGTAATCGACCGTGTCATTGAGATCCTTCGGAACAATACGGTGACTTGAGGATAGTGATGAACCGTCGCCGAACAATCATCAAGGGCCTGGCCGGAACGGCGCCGCTCGGACTATTTAGCGGTAACGTGTCCCTGACTGAGGAAACGCAAGCGACCGCCAGCAGTGGCCGCGACTACTATGCAGAACTTGGGCTGAAACCATTCATCAATGCGGCTGGTGCCTATTCAGCCTATGGTGGCGCGAGAATGCTACCCGAAGTGGTTGTCTCTATGCGCTATGCGGCGACCCGCAAGGTCAAGGTCCGCGAGTTGCATGATGCGGTGGGCAAACGCATCGCCGAACTCGTTGGCAGCGAGGCCGCCATGGTCACTTCGGGCGCAACGGCGTCGATTGTGCTGGGCACCG
>JAQWSV010000246.1 GCA_029243005.1 Woeseiaceae bacterium | reverse complement strand
AATATCGACATATGCCACGCGTCGGATGTCGAATTTTGACCGCAGGTATTCTGCAGCGACACCACAGTCATTGAATACGCAGAAGCCCGCCGCGTGTTCGCGGCCCGCATGGTGCAATCCGGCGATAGGCACGAACGCCTGGGACGCCTCACCCGACATGACAACATCAACGGCTGACAACGTGGTACCAACGACATCAGAGGCGCTATCGAACACACCGGGGAAAGCCGGCGTATCACCAGCGTCAAGAAAGCCGCTGCCATCCGCTGACTTACGCGACACGAAGTCGATGTACTCCGCACTGTGAAACAACGCGAGCTCATCCACCGTGGCGCGACGTGTCCCCGCGTAGTGAATTGCGTCCCCGAGCGCCGCATCGGCAAGCTCGGCATGGAACACTTCGTGCCGGTCGTAGCCGAACGGATGACCGTCGCCGAAGCCATAACTGGCCAGCGCTTCGCCCTTGTAGACATAAACAGGCGCTTTGTCGTTCACGGACATGGAATGACAGTTTCCGCTGAAATCCAGACAAACGCAGCATACCGGATATTTCGCACTATAATGCGCGCTCCTTGGTCAGGGCTTGAGCCACATGGCGCAGTACATCTACACAATGAACCGGGTGGCGAAGATCGTGCCGCCCAAGCGACATATCATTCGGGATATTTCCCTGAGCTTTTTTCCGGGCGCGAAGATTGGCGTGCTCGGGCTAAATGGCTCAGGCAAGTCAACCCTCCTCCGGATCATGGCCGGCCTCGACAAGGAGTTCGATGGTGAGGCACGCCCACAGCCAGGAATCAATATCGGCTACCTGCCACAAGAGCCGGAACTGGACAACGAGAAGGACGTTCGCGGCAATGTCGAAGACGGTGTTGCTTCAACCAAGGCCCTCCTCGACCGGTTCAACGACATCAGCATGCAATTTGCTGAACCGATGGACGACGACCAGATGAACGCACTGCTCGAGGAACAGGGCAAGCTGCAGGACCAGATCGATTCGGCTGGCGGCTGGGAGCTGGATCGCAAGCTCGAAGTTGCCGCTGATGCGCTGCGTCTACCGCCATGGGATGGGGATGTCACGAAGCTTTCCGGTGGCGAAAAACGGCGCGTAGCACTGTGTCGATTGCTGCTGTCCGAGCCCGACATGTTGCTGCTGGACGAGCCGACCAACCATCTCGATGCCGAGTCCGTCGCCTGGCTCGAACGATTCCTGGAGGAATATCCCGGCACCGTCATCGCTGTCACGCATGATCGCTACTTTCTCGACAACGTAGCGGGCTGGATTCTCGAACTCGACCGCGGACACGGTATTCCCTGGGAAGGCAATTATTCGACCTGGCTGGAACAGAAGGAGCAAAGGCTGCAACAGGAAGAGGCCTCCGAGAAGGCCCGTCGCAAGGCAATGCAGTCGGAACTCGAGTGGGTCCGCACCAACCCGAAGGGGCGCCAGGCCAAATCGAAGGCCCGCCTACGCCAGTTCGAGGAAATCTCGTCGCCGGGTTATCAGAAACGAAACGAGACCAACGAGATCTACATCCCGCCCGGACCGCGGCTCGGCGATGTCGTCATCGAGATCGACAACGTACAGAAAGGCTTCGGCGAAACGCTGCTAATGGATTCGCTGTCCTTCACGCTGCCCGCCGGCGGCATCGCGGGCATCATCGGGCCGAACGGTGCAGGCAAAACCACGCTCTTCCGCATGATCACCGGTACGGAGTCACCTGATTCGGGGTCAATCCGGCTGGGGGACAGCGTCGAGGTGGCCAGCGTCGACCAGTCGCGGGATGCACTGGATGACAACAAGACGATCTGGGAAGAAATCTCCGACGGACAGGACATGATCACGGTCGGCAAGTACGAAACGCCGTCCCGCGCCTATGTCGGTCGCTTCAACTTTCGCGGCACCGAACAGCAAAAGAAAATCGGACTGTTGTCAGGCGGTGAACGCAATCGGGTCCACCTCGCCAAGATGCTGAAGGCCGGGGGCAATCTGCTGCTGCTTGACGAACCGACCAACGACCTCGATGTCGAGACCCTGCGCGCCCTTGAAGAGGCATTGCTCGAATTCCCGGGTTCCGCCGTCGTGATCTCTCATGACCGGTGGTTCCTGGATCGGATCGCGACCCACATCCTCGCTTTCGAGGGAGAAAGCCAGGTCACCTGGGTTTCGGGTAATTATTCCGATTACGAGGAAGACAGGAAGAAGCGCCTCGGCGCTGAGGCCGATCGCCCGCATCGCATCAGGTACAAGCGACTCGATGCCTGACGGGATGGCTCGCTAGCATAAGCCGGCTTGCCCAGATCGGTGAAGCTGCCAGATTATGTTTAACGGCCGGAGTCGTGACCGGAACTGAGGATATACTCCTAACACGCTGTCTGAATTTGAGAAAAACGACAACAGACTGGGTTGGAAGGAATCAATGGCGATAACGATAGAGCAACAGCGGGGACTCATCCGGGACACGGACGAACAGTTCGGTCTCGAGTGCCCCTATTGCAACGTCTATGCACACATGATGCCGGCGTCCGTGCCCGAATTCGACAACATCGCCTCGGCGCAGCCTAAGCATGTTGGCCTGGTCTACCAGTGTGACGCCTGCCATGCGCCAGTCTTTCTGCGTTTTGCGGTCAAGGAATACCGTGAAAACGAGATCGAGCTTTGCCAAAATTTCATCGAACTCGAACGCCCTAAGGAACGCTTCCAATTTTCATACCTGCCCAAGCAGACGGAGATCCTTTTTCGCGAGGCCCTGTCCTGCTATTCCAACAACAACTTCAATGCTTTTGCGTCGATGTGTCGTCGCGCGGCCGCCAGCGCATTTAGCGCGTTGGGCGACAGCGGCAAGCTGCGGGCATTTGACGAGGTGATGGTCGCCCAGGAAATAGCGGACATTGACGACGAATATTTTGAACCCATCAAGCGCGTCATTTTCGATAAGAGCGACGAGAACGAACTACCGTTCCTGGACCATGCCCAGGCCGGCATCCTGCTGGAGGTGCTAAAAGATATGCTCTACCAGTGCTTCGTGCGCCGCGGAAAGCTGACGCGGGCCATCAAGGTACGCCGGTTTTTCGTGCAGGACGGCAATGGCGGCATGCAGTCCTCCGCCTGACAATTTTTCCGGCGTCTCCAGCTCCGAAATCTCGATTCCCTCCCTGGCCGGTGCGAGCGCATCGTGTTGGCCGCGAGCCGGGATCACCAGCGCGCGGCCAACACGACGCGATCAGTACCGCCAGCTCGTCAGGTCCGCCCCTTCCGGCGCGGTCGTCAGCAATCGTTCGAGGATTTTGGGTACGTACATCGTGTTGTAACGCAACCTGGAAATGTACAACGGATTTTCCTGGTCGCCATTCCAGCAGTGTTCTTGCCGGTCACCGTAGTCGACCATACCGTTGTAATAGGGATCGGTGGTGCTTTCGAGGAAATCCTCTAGCAGATAGACGGCATTGTTGAGGTGAAAGTTATCCATATCGCCGACCATGACGTGCAACTTGCCTTTGAGCTTCGGCCCAAGGGTTTCCCAGTCACGTTCCAGGATGTAGCGCATGTCATAGTTTTCGCGCCAGTACGCTGCGACCTCGTGATTGATCTCACCGGTCTTCTTGTCCCAGAGCCGCATCGGGTAGCCGTCTTCGCCCATCGGGGAAAATACGGCCTCCCAGATATCCCACTGCCCGCCGGATCGCGTCTTGTCGCCCAACACGAGTTCCATGTGATTCTCGTCCTCCATAGACACCGTCACATTGCCGAGATAATCCCGATAGGCAGGCCGCGCTACGGAGGCGAAGTCACCCTGCTCGAAGTACGCATTTTCATCTTCGTAGATATTGACGATCTGGTGGAATCGAAAGTCGAGCGAATCGGGACAGGCCGCAAACGTGCCGTTGTACTCATCGGGGTAAAGTACCTGCACGCCGAATGCTTCCCAGCCTCCGGTTGAACCGCCGTAGAGGAAGCGCGCCCACCCTTCGCCGATACCGCGAAACTGCTCCTCGATCGCGGGAATGAGCTCATAGGTAATGGCATCACCATAGGGCCCGAGATTTTCGGAATTTACGGCATAGCTGTCGTCGTAATACGGGTTTTGATGCTGGATCTGGATGATCAGCATTCGCGGAAAGTCGGGGCCTATCCACTTCTGATAAAAGTCGTACGCCTCTTGCTGGCGAATCCGGTTGTAACAAGGCACATTGCCACTTTGCTGGCACTCCAGGTTTTGGTCGGGTGGCTCGGCCCGGAACCCCTGAAAATCAGCGGGAAAATGACCGTGAAATATCGCCAGCGGGTAGCGTGCCTCGGGATGCTCGTCGAAACCGGCCGGCAAAAGAACGTGTGCGGCGATGTGCATATCGCGCCCCCAGAACTCACTGAGCAATTCGCTCTTGATCCTGACGTGCTTGATCCAATCGGTGTCTTCCGGCGGCACAATTGGCTCAATGACATCTTCCATGACTATCCGGATCGGTGTACCAGGCTCGACCTGCATCATGCGCGCTTCACTGTAAATATTACCGGGAGAGCTTTCCCACTGCTGCCCTTCGCCCTGGTCCATCGGCAGCTTGACGGTCTTGCCGTTACTCAGGTCGAACGTATCGTACTTGTGTAACAACGCCTGCACGAAGTACTCACCCGGGGGAACATCTGCAAGGCTGTCATGCGGATAGCCGAAAACAGCATCGTCGAAAACAATGTCTTCGCCCGGCGCCATACCGTCCACATTCATGCCGAAAATCTGTACAGCACCCACGCCCGGGCGCACCTGGAAGCGGGGCTCCCTGTCGTCGTCCTTGCTAAGAATCAACAGAAGTCGACCGTCCAGTGTGCTTGACGACGTCGAATCGGCGAATGAAATCGCAAATGAAGTGGACGGACCCGCAGGTTCTGTGGCCGGTGCACATGCGGCGAACAAAAAGGATACGGTCAATAGCAGGGAAAGCGGCTTGCGGGTCAGGTTCTTCATTAGCGCCTCACAGAAGTTGGTTCGCGGATAAGTTACTCGATCATCAGGGTATCGCGTGCAATTGTAATCGGCACCAGTAGCAAGACGAAATAGTGCACAGCCCGGTTGGTCACAGGCATCCACAAAATACAGGTCAGGATCGAGGTCACGGTCGACAGGTTGTCCGCAACCAGCGACGGCATGTCGAACACCAGCGAACGAAAACCGACCCCGGTAATGACCGCACGTCCGGGTGCCGGCCTTCAGGCACCGGTGGACCTGCGCCAGTAGTAATAAAACGGCAATCCGGACAATACGATACCGACGCCGACGGCAACATTAAACGGCTGCGTGACAACCAGGTTGCCCAGATAGAAAAATGACACCAACAGAAATGTCACCGGCGTGAACGGATAGCCCCAGACTTTGTAGGGCCGCTCGAGATCCGGCTCGCGCACCCTGAGCACCATGACCGCGATCACCGCCAGGCAAATGAAAAAGTGAATCACGAACGCGACGTAGCTCAGGATCAATACATAGCTGCCTGTCAGGGCGAACAGCGCAGACAGGAACCCGATGAGGCCGATTGCTGCACCGGGCGCCCGGCTCCTTTGGCCGATTTCGCCGAAGCGACTGAAAAATAGGCCGTCACGTGCCAGTGCAAACTGAATGCGGGGGTAATTCAGTAACTGAGCGTTCAGGACACCGATTGCCGAGATAAACACTACCGACGAAGTCACCAGTGCACCTGGCGGACCCAGGACGCGGCCCATCAGGTCAGCCGCAATCCGTTCAGAGGCGATGATGTCATCAATTGGCATCACCATGACGTAAATCAGGTTAATCGTCAGGTACACACCCAATACGATCAGAAACCCCCCGAGGATGGCCCTGGGGATATTCTTTTCGGGTTCGCGGATCTCGCCGGCGACGTGAGTCACGAAGTAGGCGCCATTGTAGGAAAACAGACAGATGATCAACGCGGTGCCCACGTTTCCGGCGTCGGCAAGAAACGATGCGTCACTGCCAACCGATCCCACGCGGCCCAGGCTCGGTTCCCCGAGGAACAGTGGCACCGACATCAATGCCGCGATGAGCGTCATCTTGAGAAAGGTGATGACATTCTGCGTAATCCCACCCTGCCGGACACCGCCTGCATTAAGCACAGTGAGAATCGCGATCAGGATGACCGCGGTGACACCAATGTGATCCTCACTGACGATGCCAGCCACCTGAAGAACGGGCATCAGGAAGGTCGCCGCCATGATCGCGACCACGGCGATCGCACCTGTCCCGTAGGCGAAACACATCATCCAGCCAAAACAGAAAGAGACGAGGTCTGAGTGATATGCCCGCTTGAGAAAGATATACGTACCGCCCGTCTGCGGCATGGCAGCCGACAGCTCTGCGAAACACAGTGCCGCCGCACCGGCAAGCAGACCGGCCACCAGCCAGGTCACCAGTACCAGCACGGGGCTGCCTACGGTGGCTGCAATTTCACTCGTTATCAGGAAAACAGACGTGCCTACAATGCCGCCGACGACTAGGTTGGTCGCTTCGAGGCGACCGAGTCCTTTGATGAGCTGTCGCTCGTCGGTCACCGTTTCCTCATGACAGGGCGGCTCGGGCGTTCCGGAATATCCGCAGCCACGGACTGTCGTCACCCCAGGTATCCGGGTGCCACGAGTTTTGAGTCGTGCGCACAACGCGTTCCGGGTGCGGCATCATGATCGTTGCCCGACCGTCGGTGCTGGTCAGACCGCAAACGCCGTCGACGGATCCGTTTGGATTGGCCGGATAAGCATCGGCGACCGCCCCATAGTTGTCGACGTAGCGCAAGGCCACCTGCGCAGAACCCTGGATAATCGCATCGCCAAATGAAGCCCGACCTTCACCGTGCGACGTTGCAATCGGTAAACGTGATCCCGCCATGCCTGATAGGAACACGGACGCGCTTTTCTCGATCTCAACCAGGTTCAGACGCGCCTCGAATTGTTCTGACTTGTTACGCAGGAACTGCGGCCAGGCGTCTGCGCCAGGAATCATATCCCGCA
>JAQWSV010000243.1 GCA_029243005.1 Woeseiaceae bacterium | reverse complement strand
TGTAATCCGCCTGCAAGCGGCCGAATTCGAACAGCAGGTATCCACCAACAGCCAGCGCCACGGCGATCGCGACGCGGAAGCCATTATTCGTGCCCGTTCCAGGCATGTGAGATCGAGGTTTCATCGATAACTCATTGGTTTTCTGTTGAATGGACCCAGGTTATGTTACGCGGACACATCGCTAAACAGAAGTGCGGCAGGTCACGAAATTGGGTATAAAGCGGCCTCCGGCAGCCTCTTTTTTCGCCATTCTGCCGATAATTGCAGGAGTTCACTTTATGGCCATTTCGTCTGTCTATCTGTGGTTCAAGGCGCTGCACATCGCCTTCATGGTGACTTGGTTTGCTGGCCTTTTCTATATTCCACGGTTGTTCATCTACCACAGCGAAGCGTCTGATGAGCCAAACCTGGCAAGGTTTTCAGTCATGGAACGCCGGCTCTTCACTATCATGACGATCGGCGCCGTCCTGACGACCCTGTTCGGGCTGCTGCTGCTTTGGGTGAATCCGGCGCTCCTTGATCAGCACTGGTTCCAGGTAAAGCTTGTATTCCTGGTCGCCATGTTTGTTTATCACTATCGCTGCTACCGGTGGATAGGCCTTCTGGCGTCCGGAGACCTGCCGGACAATTCACGCTGGCTCCGCTGGTTTAACGAGATTCCGGTGTTATTCCTGCTCGGCGTGATCTGCCTCGCCATCATCAAACCGTTTTGACTGCAACTCGGCGACGCGGCGCAGATCTTTTTCAAACATCGCCCGCCAGTGCTTGGGCCACCAGCGTGGCTGCGGCGGCAAACCGTCCGGGTAGAGGTGCGGGCCAAGTTCGTGGAGCGCCTGCGCATAGACGCGTCGTTTGAAATAGATGACTTCCTTTATCGGGTCCCAAAATTCGACCCAACGCCAGCGGTCGAATTCAGGTGTATCGGACTGATCAAAATTGATGCAGTTGTCGGTTCCGGTCAGGCGGAGCAGGAACCACCGTTGCTTTTGTCCGATACAAATTGGCTTGTTGCCATGACGGATGAAGTGATCAGGCAGCCGGTAGCATAGCCAATCTTCCGTCTCGCCGAGTACGGCCACATCCTCAGATGTCAAACCCACCTCTTCGTATAGCTCGCGGTACATCGCCTGTTTGGGACACTCGCCACGCAGCATTCCGCCCTGCGGGAACTGCCAGCCCTTGCCGCCGGCCCGACCGGCGAGCAAAAGTCTCCCGTCATCATTGGACAAGATGATGCCGACGTTCGCCCGGAAGCCATCGGAGTCGATATAGTCGTTATTCACGGAACTAGCAAAAACCTCTGCCCCGATTTTGCACGATTGTCAGTGTCTGTCCAGAAACTCGTTCGAATCCATTACAATGCACGACCCTATTTTGCGTAGCGTCAATATTCTCGGAGCATCGTTTGCGCCTGGTCCGTCCAAATTTGTTATTTCCCGGTCTTGCCCTGCTGTGGGCGCTCGCCGGTATTGCTGCATTGTCTTCCGGCAGCGCCGATATAGGCACGGCACAAGTCTGGGCCTCGCTGACAGGTGATGCGCCGGACAACATCCGGCGACTCGTCGTTGAATTACGCCTACCGCGCGCCCTGACGGCATTCGGCGTGGGCGGCCTCCTTGCGGTATCCGGCGTGCTGATGCAGGTGTTATTGCGGAATCCGCTAGCGGAGCCCTACATCCTCGGGAGTTCGGGTGGTGCGGCCGTTGCCGCTTTGCTGGCGATGATGTTCGGCCTTGGCGCGGCGGCCGTCGACTTTGCCGCTTTCGGTGGCGCTATGGTCGCCACCTTACTCGTGTTTTCCATCGCTAAAGGCAGCGGGTCGTGGACACCTACCCGTCTGTTGCTGACCGGCGTGGTACTCGCCGCCGGCTTCAGTGCGGCGACTACGTTGTTACTGGCACTCAGTCCCGACCAGAACTTGCGCGGCATGCTGTTCTGGCTGATGGGCGATCTGAATTATGCGTATGCGCCCGCGCAAAGCCTCTGGTTGCTGGGCGCGATTACGCTGGGCGGATTGTTGTCCGCGCGACACCTGAACGTGCTCGCTCACGGAGATCTGCAGGCGGCAATTGTTGGTCTGCCCGTGTCCGGTTTTCGCCTCCTCGTCTTTTCCGTCACAGCGCTCGCCACGGCCATATCGGTCACGACTGTGGGTGTGATCGGCTTTATCGGTCTGGTTGTACCGCATCTTATTCGCATTGTCGCAGGCAGCGACCACCGCATCGTGCTTCCGGCATCGGCGCTCGCCGGCGGCGTGTTGCTGGTCGTCGCCGATACCCTCGCCCGGACAGTCCTGGCCCCACGGCAGTTGCCCGTCGGCGCATTGACTGCCACGCTCGGCGTGCCGTTATTCCTTATCCTGATGAGCCGCTATCGCGTTCGCGATAGTTGAGTCGCGAACCAGCCGGTCGCCTTGCGACCAAGTATCCAGAAGACGCGATGCGAAACACCAGCCGGCTCAGCTGGAGCTTCGGCAGGTTCCTTGCTGCACTCAACCCATCCGCAAGTCAGCAGACCCATCCAGGAAGAATTTCAAAGACAGGATTCGAATCATTTCCTAGTCGCGAAGTAATCGCGCCCTTTCTGCATCAGGTCGACGAATCCTTCTTCGTCGCCGCTTGCGACGACGTCGCGAATGCGTGCGGCAGAGTCACACAATGCATCCAGTGGAGCCATACCGAAGTCATTCAGATTCTGAATTTCGAAATACATGCGTGGATTGTCATGCGCCACCGCACCGGAGACGAGCAACTGTGCATCGAATGTCGTCGACGACAGTTTCGCCAGCTTCGGTGCAGCCTCTCCGCTTTCCGCCAATGCCGTGAAAAATGCGATATTCAATGCGTGCGACAAACCAAGTACGTAAGCGATTAGTCGATCGTGATCGTCGAAGCTCATATCCAGCTCATCAACCATGGTTGCTGAGAAAAGAGCCTTGGCCTCAGTCGTCGCCCGCGTACACCCCGCGTCGACAAAGATCATATGGCGGCCTGAGAGCAGTTCGGTATCCGGACCAAACATGGGATGAATCGACGCGACTTTGCAGCCCGCATCTTTGAGTGCAGCAAGTCCTGCTCTTAGCGGTGACTTGAGAGAGCCGATATCAAACACAAGCCCCTGGGGCTTCAGCTCTGCCAGTTCCAACAGAATTTCTCCGGACACGGTCATCGGCGCCGCGACGACAATGACATCGTAGTCCGTGCCCGCTTGGCGCCAGTCAAGACAACGGCCGGGTCCCGGCGTTAAATTAGTGTCCGCGACAACAGTGAGAAAACCCTGTGAACTGAAAAAGTCGACAAACCAGCCACCCATCTTGCCACCACCACCGATGATCAGCGCGCGGCGTCCGTCGCCAGCTGCCTGGGCCACCAGCCGACTGCGCTCCTGGTGCGTCAGTGATGCCCGAATGAGGGAAGTCAAAATTTCTTCAGCGAGATTGGGGTCGACACCGAGGTCACCGGCATGCGAACGGGCCATATCGAGCACATCTTTTTCTCGCTCAAAATCGCGCGTCGCCCGACCTGCAGCTTCTTTTACAGATCCGATCTCGCCGACGACCGATTGCCGCTCAGCCATCAATTCGATGATCTGGCGGTCGATCGTGGACAATTGATTACGCAGGTCGTCGAGGCTCATCTTGGGGAAATCCATCGGGGAATAAAGGGCACCGTACGTTTTACCGCAGTCTGGAATTGAAAGCCAAGTCAATTGTTTCCGCGACAACCGAGGCCCGTGGCGCGCGCCGATTTTTCGTGAGAATATGCCATGACAACAATAAGCCGACGATGAAGAGGATCCCCGCATTATGAAGACGCGCGCCGCTGTTGCCTGGGAGGCAGGCAAACCCCTAGAAATTGAAGAAATCGACATCGATGGCCCGAAGGACGGCGAGGTATTGCTGCGAAATGTCGCGACTGGAGTCTGTCATACCGACGCCTTCACACTATCCGGCGAAGATCCGGAAGGTATCTTTCCCGCCGTGCTGGGGCACGAGGGTGGTTCCGTTGTCGAAGAAGTCGGCGCGAGCGTAACCAGCGTTAAGGCCGGTGACCACGTCATCCCGCTTTACACACCGGAATGTGGCGAATGCAATTTCTGCACGTCAGGCAAAACCAACCTTTGCCAGGCTATCCGGGTTACCCAAGGACAGGGGTTGATGCCGGATGGTACGTCCCGATTTTCCAAGAACGGCAAGCAGATTTTTCACTACATGGGCACCTCGACATTTAGCGAGTACACCGTCTTGCCGGAAATCTCGGTTGCCAAGGTCAGCGAGAAGGCGCCCCTCGAAAAGGTCTGTCTGCTGGGCTGCGGAATCACAACAGGTATTGGCGCTGTGCTTAACACAGCCAAAGTCGAACCGGGCGCGACGGTTGCCGTGTTTGGCCTCGGTGGCGTCGGACTTAGCGCCATTCAGGGTGCGACCATGGCCAAGGCGAGCCGTATTCTTGCCATCGATATCAATCCAGACAAATTTGAGCTTGCTACCCAGATGGGTGCCACCGATACGGTCAATCCGAAAGACTACAGTGTCCCGATCCAGGAAGTTATCGTTGAGATGACCGGTGGTGGTGTCGATTATTCGTTCGAATGCGTGGGCAATGTCGATCTGATGAGAGCCGCGCTCGAATGTTGTCACAAGGGATGGGGTGAATCTGTCATCGTCGGCGTCGCCGGCGCAGGCCAGGAGATTGCCACACGCCCATTTCAACTTGTCACCGGTCGTGTCTGGCGCGGGACGGCATTTGGCGGCTGTAAAGGTAAGTCACAATTGCCCTGTATGGTCGATCAATACATGGAAGGCGGCATCAAGGTCGACGAATTCATCACACACACGATGGGTCTCGAAGATATCAACAAGGCCTTCGATCTGATGCACGAAGGAAAGAGCATTCGCACGGTCATCCACTTCTGACCGCAGGGGGCATGAGCGCCCCTTTCGACCATGACACCGAAGGCACAGAAGGTTGGCGTCGCGACGACGTCGCAACTCGCTGCCGACGCTGCCGAAGAGATCGCCGAGCTGGGTGGCAAT
>JAQWSV010000028.1 GCA_029243005.1 Woeseiaceae bacterium | reverse complement strand
GACGATGACTTGGATGTACTGATGACCGAGAAGGATGCCGTAAAATGCCAGAGGCTGGATACGGTGAAGTGTTGGTGCGTGCCCGTTGCGGTTGATTTTCACGATGGCGTCGCCGATACAATCGTCAATATTGTTTTTCAGAATTTTGAGAATCGCAAAGCAGAACTGAAATGACTGAGTTTGTTGTTGTCATACCCGCACGCTTTGCCTCGGAAAGGCTACCGGGGAAACCGTTGAGGAATATTGCGGGAAAACCCATGTTGCAGCACGTGTATGAGCGTGGTGTGGAGAGCGGCGCGAAAGAGGTTATTATCGCAACGGACGACCAGCGAATTGTAGACGCTGCGATAAGTTTCGATGCAGCGGTATACATGACCTCGCCGGAGCATCGGTCTGGTACGGATCGGCTTGCCGAGGTCGCTCGTACGCACGTCTGGTCGGCAGACACCGTGATTGTTAACTTGCAGGGCGACGAGCCGCTTATGCCGCCGCCACTCATTGGACTGTGTGCGTCACTTCTGGAGGACGAACGCGCCGATGTCGCAACGCTGGCGTCGCCTGTTCGATCGGAAGAGGACTTCGTCAATCCTAACGTTGTCAAGGCGGTTGTGGACTATGAAGGATTTGCTCTGTACTTTAGTCGGGCCGCGATTCCGTTCGCGCGATCTGCTGACCCGGTGTGTCCAGCAATGGAATCAACACTGCATCATCATGGTATCTATGCATACCGAAATGCCGTACTCCAGCAAATTGTTGACGCCGATCAGTCGCCGCTAGAGCTGGCGGAGCAACTGGAGCAGTTGCGTGCGATGAGCCTCGGCATGCGTATCAAAGTCGGCATACCAGATTTTCGACCCGGACCCGGTGTCGATACTGAGGAAGACTTGCAGGTAGTTGAGGCGTTGTTGCGGTCCAGCGGGTAGTAGGCTGCTGTCACGACAGGCTGCGTCTCTTTCTATCCTGTAAGAGACTGGGCGTTTACGATCGTTAAAAGATTACGATCCCTTCGGCAAACCACCTACTCAGGCGCCCTGAGCCATGCATCGGCTGCAGCAACTGGCGACTCAAGCGTCAAAAGAAACGCCTCCAGCCACTGTAATTCCCTTTGATTCAGGCGGAGCGGAAACTCTGCCTCATTGTGACCGATCATGGCGAGCGGTGAACGATTGTACTGATCCAGAACTTCTGCGAGCGTTTCCTGCTGCCCCTTGTGCCCGTAAGGAGCCGTGCCTCCGAGGTTTCGCAGTGACGGTGTTAGCGTGGCACCGAGCAGTTCGATACCGGTGCGAACGTAGGTCAACTCCGGACAGTTTCTTGCCGGGTCGTCGCTATAGTCACCAAGGCAATTGAATGGGTCTTCGAGCACTTTTTGCAGACCTTCGATACGGCCGCGATCCGGCAAATCGCTTGGAAAGGACAACATGCCGGTATTGTGGAACTCATTGTTCGTGAACAGTGGTCCGTTGTGGCATTCGGTGCACCGAGCTTCATCGATGAACAATTGCAGGCCAAGGATTTCCGCTCGGGTGAGAATGTCGCTGGCAGTTCCCGCATTACCCGATGTCAATTCGCGAACATAGAGATCGAACCGGGACGGTCCATGAAGTAGGCGCCGTTCATACGCCGCGATGGCTTTGCCGAGATTGGCGTACACACGATTGACCTGTTGTCGATCCGGTGGTGACATGTCTTCCCAGGCGGCCTGTGATTCGTCGTCAGCGACTGGCGAGGCATTGTCCGGAAATCGCGCGGACTCGCTGATGTCGGGCATTGGGCCGAACAGGGCTTCATAGTTCTGGCGGTAAGTGACATCGTTGCTGATGAAATGCACGTACGCCATGCGGTTTCCGCCATGCTCTGCGGGGTCCTCGAGCGGAGAGAGTGCCTGGGCCCACTGGCTGTCACGTCGTCCGTCCCAGTATTGCCAAGGGCTGTAGGCTGTACCAACGATACTTCGCGTATTGCGCCCTGAAAGGGCGATACCTCGACCCTTGGGTAAGCCGTCTGTGAAGCGCTTTTCTGGCACATGACAGGTCGCGCAGGATACCTGGCCGTTGCTGCTCAGTCGTGTGTCAAAAAAAAGCTTGTGACCGAATCTTGCGGCGTCGTCACTGTCAGCGTAGGTATTCGACCGATCTGGAGGTAAAGATGGCAAGCTGTCTATCGATAGTGATTCCAGCAGACTGAGATCACTGTCGCTCCAGGTGTGCGGAAAGTGGGGCCCAATCTGCCACCATGTGATGCCGAGAAGAATTACGGTCCCGATCATGTACCGGGCGTTGCCTTGTCGCTTGCTGCTCATATTGTCAGCGGAATGACGACCGTGTCCCGTCGATCGCCATTATCGACGGTGACGAAGAGTTCCCATTCGCCCTTCATGTGAAAACGAAACCCTTCGAATCGATAGCGGCCATCGCCCAGATTTTCTGTCATCCTG
>JAQWSV010000225.1 GCA_029243005.1 Woeseiaceae bacterium | reverse complement strand
CGCAGCTTTGAGACCCTGGTCGCAGGCGTGCGCATCCGTGCACCCATGATGCACATACACACCGTCGCGGCCGGTGGCGGATCGATACTGGCATTCGATGGCGCGCGCTTTCGGGTCGGTCCGGACTCTGCTGGCGCGAATCCCGGCCCAGCCTGTTACCGGCGGGGCGGCCCCCTGACAGTCACCGACTGCAATGTCATGCTGGGCCGAATCCAGCCACAGCACTTCCCCGCCATTTTTGGCCCCGAAAGCAATCAGGCACTGGATATCGGCATCGTTCGTCACCTGTTTGAAACACTGGCGGCGGAGGTATCCGCGGCGAAGGGTATCGAGCACACCCCAGAATTCGTTGCAGAGGGTTTTCTCCGCATTGCAGTCGAGAACATGGCCAATGCGATCAAGAAAATCTCCGTGCAGCGCGGATATGACGTAACCGACTACACACTGAACTGTTTCGGCGGCGCTGCGGGCCAGCACGTCTGCCTGGTCGCTGATTCATTGGGTATGCGGCGGATTTTCGTGCATCCGTTCGCAGGCGTGCTGTCCGCATACGGTATGGGTCTCGCTGAAGTACGGGAGATGCGTGAGGAACAACTTGGCTTCACTTTCGATGTTGGAAGCGTGCAGGAAACGCTGGCTGCTCATCAGCAGCCGCTTGCCGACATTGTCACGGACAAAGTTCGTCATCAGGGCGTACCGGATGAGCGTATCAGGATCGATAGTAAGGCACATATGCGATACGAGGGCACGGATGCAAGTCTGCTTATCGATATCGGCCCAGGCCAGCAAATGCTGGCCGAGTTCGAATCCAAGCATCGCCAACGTTTCGGGTTCATTGCGGAAAGTCGTGGTCTGATTATCGAGGCAATGTCTGTTGAAGCGATCGGGGCACCGGACATCGAGATCGATCCGCCAATAAGTGCGACAGATCTTGATGAAAACTTAGCGGCATTGGACACGATCAACGCCCGATTTGATGGTAAGTGGCAATGCGTATCACTCTTTGACAGGTCCACACTATGTCCCGGCCAGCACGTTGCGGGCCCGGCGATCATTATCGAGCCCACCACGACAACAATTGTCGATCGTGGCTGGCGCGGTGCAATCAACGACCGCGGACACCTGATCCTCGAGCGTTATATTGAACGGGAAAAGGAAGAAGCAATCGGTACAAGCGTTGATCCGGTGATGCTTGAAGTTTTCAATAATCTGTTTATGTCAATCGCTGAACAGATGGGTGCGACGCTACAAAACACGGCCTACTCCGTAAACATCAAGGAACGCCTGGACTTTTCCTGCGCGCTTTTCAACGCAGAAGGCGACCTGATTGCCAATGCCCCGCACATCCCTGTGCACCTCGGTTCAATGGGCGAAACGGTCAAGACAATAATCGCCGCGAACTCTGGGACGATTGAGGCCGGCAATGTCTACGTCCTGAACGCGCCCTATCACGGTGGTACACACCTGCCTGACGTAACCGTCGTCACACCGGTGTTTGATGAGGATGAAGACGGCATATTGTTCTTCGTTGCGTCGCGTGGACATCACGCTGATATTGGTGGTCGTACGCCGGGCTCGGCGCCGCCCGACAGTACGCACATTGATGAGGAAGGCGTACTCATCGACAACTTCCTAATTGTCGAGCGTGGCCGGTTCCGGGAGAAGGCATTGCGCGAGTTGCTTGGCTCGGGGCAATACCCTTGTCGGAATATCGAGCAGAACGTTGCCGACCTGTCCGCCCAGATCGCAGCAAACGAAACCGGCGTCACAGAGCTTGGAAAGATGGTGTCTCACTACGGGCTGGATGTCGTGAGCGCCTATATGGGCCACGTACAGGACAATGCAGAAGAGTCTGTGCGACGGGTAATCGACGTGCTCAAGGACAGCGAGTTCGAATACCTGATGGACGATGGCAGCGTTATCAAGATTCGAATCACGGTTGATAGGAATTCGCGTATGGCGACCATCGATTTCACCGGCACATCGGCGCAACACCCCAAGAACTACAACGCTCCCGCTGCAGTTACGCGAGCGGCCGTTCTGTACGCCTTTCGATGCATGATCGACGATGACATTCCATTGAACGAAGGGTGCATGAAACCGATTCAGCTCGTGTTACCACAGGGATCGATGTTGGACCCTGAATATCCCGCCGCCGTAATGGCCGGCAATGTCGAGATCTCACAAGCCGTTACCAATGCATTGTTTGGCGCACTCGGTGCGATGTCAGCCTCACAAGGAACGATGAATAATTTCCTCTACGGCAACGATAGGTATCAGAACTACGAAACGATCTGTGGTGGAACCGGCGCTGGCCCTGGGTTCAACGGGACGAGTGCCGTGCAAAGCCACATGACCAATACCCGGATGACCGATCCGGAAGTGCTGGAACTTAGATTCCCTGTGCGTAATGAGGCGTTTTCGATTCGGCGTAATTCAGGGGGCGCAGGAAAGTATCGTGGTGGCGACGGCGCCGTTCGCGAGCTTCGATTCCTTGAACCGATGACGGCAACATTCCTGACATCGCACAGAGTCGTGCCACCATTTGGCCTCGATGGCGGCGAACCCGGCCATTGCGGCAGAAATACGGTCATACGTGCCGACGGCAGTGAAGTATCGCTGCAGGGCAATGACGAAGTCGAACTGGAAGCCGGCGACCTGGTAATCGTCGAAACGCCGGGTGGTGGTGGATTCGGTGTCAGCAAATCGTCAGCGTAGATCCTCGTATGTACGATGACCCGTTACACACGCTGTCAGACGGAATCTCCGACACATTCACCTTATGACTTTCGAAATGCCGATACATGAATAGAGTTCCAACTATACGTTTCGGCATCGGTGGCCAGAATACGCCTTTCGATTAGCTCAAAACCTCCCCTCTCCATCCACTCGATTAATTCATCCGGAGTTGTCCATGAACTCGGCCCCTTTGTTCTCTGCGTTGTAGCGCGGGTTCTGGAACCAAGCGAGCTCAGGCTCGAGTCTCCGCAGCGCCTTCGCAACGGATGCCGCAGCGCCAGCTTCGCCGAGATCGAGAGCCCGTGACAGGTGGCGACATCCCGGAAGCTCGCTGCCTTCAGATGGATTCGAATACGGATGAAGTTCGCGAATCAGCGAGAGAGAGCGTTGCAATTGCGGCGCATTAACTGCATCTCTGGCGGCCTCGGTCTCGAACAAGTCGCATACGGCGGCAACAAGATCCATTGCAGCATCACCAATGTTGTCTGTGTCCATCTTATTCTCCTTGCCAATACCGCGGCATTGGTTCGGGAACGTAATCGTTGATCACATCTCGCGGCCTGTACATCTGATCAAGAGACTCTACTTCGTCCAACCCAAGCTGGAGGTCAAGCGCTGCGACGTTCCTTTCTAACTGACCCGCCGAGCTGGCACCGAGAATCGGGCAGCAAATGTCCTCTTTTGTATAGAACCAGGCCAAAGCAACTTCGGCCATGCTGACTCCGTGGTCTTTTGCTATACGTTCAACCGAGACGCATATTTCCCGGTCGAGCGTATCACCGTACATATTGGCGAAATTGTGATCCGTCTTCGAACGAGTTGCCGTGCTGTTCGACAACCAGCCGCGCGCCAATGGGCTGAATCCCGTAACGGCAATTCCCCGGTCCCGGCAGTAAGGAAGCATCTCACGCTCCTCTTCGCGATACAGCAGGTTGTACTGGCACTGCATGTTGATAAATTGCGTCCAACCATTAAGTCGGGCAACGTGATTCATCATTTCGAACTGCCAGGCGAACATTGTCGACGCGCCGAGATAACGAACCTTGCCGGACCTGACGAGGTCGTCGAGCGTTTCCATTGTCTCGGTGATTGGCGTCTCGGGATCAAACGCGTGGATAACGAGCAGATCGATATAGTCGGTCTTCATACGGGACAGACTCGCATCGATCGATGCGAGGAGGTGTTTGCGCGACAGACCACGATCATTCGAGTCATCACTCATGGGATAAAACGCTTTCGTCGCTAGGACCAGCTGGTCGCGCCGCACCATGGACATAAGCGTCGATGCCACGACCCGCTCACTTTCGCCGGTCGAATACCAGTTAGCCGTATCGAAAAAAGTAATGCCGAGGTCAAGACATCTTTTGAGTAATGGTTGCGCTTCCTTTTCATCGAGGACCCAAGGCTTCCATTTGCTCGAGCCAATAGTCATTGTGCCAAAACACAAGCGGCTAACTCTTAGTCCCGTCCTGCCGAATGAGATCGATTCCAAGGACTTGCCCTCCTAGGCTTCAGTCTGGACACCGCCAAGGTGCCGCGGCATCAACTCGGTTACGTAATCGTTGATAACGTCACGCGGCCTGTACATTGCATCAAGCGAACTTATTTCCTCACTCGTGAGTTCAAGTTCAAGAGCTGCAACATTGCTATCCAGCTGCTCCACTGAACCGGCCGTCATAATAGGACAGCAGATGGCCGTTTTGGAATAGACCCAGGCCAGCGCAACCTTGGTCATCGTCGTACCACGTTCCTTTGCGATGGCATTAACCCTCGCGCAAATTTCCATGTCCAGCGCATCGCCGTAGTTTCGGGCGTAGTAAACGTCAACTTCCGATCGATTGTCCCTGGACCTGGATAGCCATCCCCTGGCCAGTGGACTGAATGTCGTCACGGCAATTCCCTGGTCCTGGCAAAACGGGAGCATCTCGCGTTCTTCTTCGCGGTACAGCAGGTTGTACTGGCATTGCATATTGACGAATTGAGTCCAGCCGTTTTCCCGTGCCACGTGATTCATTTGTGCAAACTGCCAGGCGAACATCGTCGAGGCACCCAAATAACGCGCTTTGCCTGCTTTGACGATATCGTGAAGCGCTTCCATCGTTTCCTCGACAGGAGTAGCGGTATCGAATGAATGCGCCATGAAAATGTCGACGTGGTCAGTACCGATACGCTGCAGGCTTGCATCAATGGAGGCCATCAAGTGCTTACGCGAGAGGCCCCGATCATTGGGGTCTGCGCTCATTGGATACATGGCCTTGGTCGTAAGAACCAACTGATCGCGTGGCACCATAGACAAGAGAGTCGAACCAACCACGCGTTCGTTTTCGCCGGTGGAGTACCAGTCCGCCATATCGAAGAAAGTTATGCCATGGTCGATACATCGCTTTAGCAGCGGTTCTGAATCCGAGGCATCCAGTACCCAGGACTTCCATTTACTGGAGCCGATGCCCATCGTGCCGAAACAAAGCCGGCTGACCTTAAGTCCCGTGCGCCCAAAACTAACTGTTTCCAATTCTCACTCCACCGTGAATCGCAGATTGCGCACACCGTTTGCAGTGTCGCGAGGTGCGACTGCGACATATCGAGCAACGTTGATGATGCTGGTACTATGAATCCAGCTATCGCCGCCAATGTTATATATTGTAGAAATACTTTCAACCTCCTCGGTCCGCCACCAGCACCACACTGAACTGCTATGAAATCGCACACAAAGGTCGTCGTGATTGGCGGTGGTATCGTCGGTACTGCGATTCTTTATCACCTTACGAAACTGGGCTGGACCGATGTCGTGCTCGTCGAGCGCAAGCAACTCACAGCCGGATCTACATGGCACGCGGCCGGTGGGTTCCACGCAATCAACAGCGACCCGAACGTTGCACGTCTGCAAGCCTACGGGATCTCCGTATACAAGGAAATCGAGGAAATCAGCGGCCAGGATACGGGCATGCATCTCGTAGGGGGCATCCAGGTTGCTGCATCGGATGAGCGCTGGGAAAATATTCGATACGAGCACGCTCGGCACAAGGTACTTGGCATCGACAGTCATCTGCTGACCCCAGCGGACGTCAAGAAACTCTGCCCTATCATGGACGTAAGCGACGTCATCGGCGGCCTGTTTGACAGCAATGAAGGCCACATCGATCCTTATGGCTCGACGCACGCGATGGCCAAATCGGCGAAGATCGGTGGCGCCGAGATCTACCTTAAAACCATGGTAGAAGACCTGGTACATAAACCGGACGGTACCTGGACCGTCATTACCAATAACGGAAATATTCACTGCGAGCACATAGTTAATGCCGCCGGACTATGGGCGCGTGAGGTTGGAGCGATGGCGGGCGTCCACGTTCCAATTATTCCTATGGAGCATCACTATCTGATAACCGGAGACATCGACGAGTTGGAGGAGTTCGACGGTGAACTGCCGCTGACCATCGATCTGGATGGAGAGATGTATCTGCGCCAGGAAAGAAACGGAGTCTTGCTCGGTGTTTATGAGAAGAATTCGACACCCTGGTCGGTGAACGGCACACCCTGGGACTACGGGGAAAGCGATCTACTCGAGGAAAGGCTCGATGACATTTCGGATGCGTTAGTTAAGGGATTCCAACGATTTCCTTCGGCTGCCGAAGCGGGGATTCGGCGCACCATCAACGGTCCGTTTACTTTTGCGCCCGATGGTAATCCGCTCGTGGGACCGGTTCGAGGGATAAGAAATTACTGGTCGTGCTGTGGCGTCATGGCTGGATTCAGCCAAGGCAGCGGCGTGGCACTAGCGTTGTCGCAATGGATGATCGATGGCGAACCAGAAGGCGATATCTTTGCAATGGATGTCAACCGCTTCGGCGAATATGCCAGCGATGCGTACGCGGTCGCGAAAGGCAAAGAATTTTACGAGAATCGATTTTATCTACTCTGCCCCAACGACGAATGGCCCGCGGCGCGCCCGCACAAGACGTCGGTATTCTATGACCGGCTCCAAAAGGCAAACTGTGTGTTCGGCGAATCCTACGGTCTCGAACTGCCACTATGGTTCGCTCCAGAAGGCACGGAACCTGTGGAATCGCCAAGCTTCAGGCGATCGAACGCCCATGATCCGGTCGGCGAGGAGTGCCGCGCAGTAAGGAACGGGGTGGGCATAATGGACGGGTCGTCGTTTGCCAAGTACGAGATTTCAGGGCCGGACGCGACCGACTACCTAGACTATATATTCGCGAGCCGCTTACCCGCCGTCGGCAAGATACGCATGGGTCCGTTGCTGCTGCCTTCGGGGCACATGAAGGGCGACCTGACCGTTATGCGCCTTGCCGAAGACTGCTTCAGAATTATCGGGTCAGGCTATCTGCAGGAATTTCACATGCTCTGGTTTGAGCAGCACGTCGGCGACTACGAAGTTCATATAGCTAATCGCTCTGACGAATTGACGGCTATTGCGATTGCGGGGCCAGCATCCCGTGACCTTATGAAAGCAGTCTCGTCTGGAGACCTGAGTACTGAAGCAATGCCATTTATGTCGGTGCAAACGATGGACGTCGGACTGGCAGTCTGTGACGTGGCGAGGCTGTCCTTCACGGGTGAACTCGGCTATGAAATCTATGTTCCCAGCATTCACGCAAGATCCGTTTTCGACCGCCTTATCGAATCTGGCGATAGGTTCGGGATTCGGCACTTTGGCATTCGAGCTTTGGTCTCGATGGGCATGGAAAAAAGCTTCGGGATCTGGTCGCGTGAATTCACGCCGGACTACACCCCTGCCATGTGCGGAATGGATCGATGGATTGACTATAACAAAGCAAAATTTGTCGGCCGTGAAGCAGCCATTGTCGATCGCGATGCAGAGCACGAGCACAAACTGGTGGCACTGGAAATAGATGCAGAAGGAGCAGATGCTTGGGGTTACGAACCGATCTGGCACGGCCACGACTACGCCGGATACATCACCTCAGGCGCATTTGGTCATACGGTAAATAAGAGCCTTGGCCTTGGCTATCTAAAAACGTCCTATCTTGAAAACCTGGATTCCGATTTCTCGGTGCACCTGGTCGACGGCCGCCGGCCGGCGCGGCTTTTATCCGAACCGCC
>JAQWSV010000220.1 GCA_029243005.1 Woeseiaceae bacterium | reverse complement strand
GCACTTCTCCGTGGTCGACAAGGGCGGCAACATAGTGTCGATGACCTATACACTCGAACACGGTTACGGCAGCAAGATCATCGTCGACGGGGCAGGCTTCCTGCTGAACAACGAAATGGGCGACTTCAATGCCCAACCTGGCGTGACCAACGAGCGCGGTACGATCGGCACGCTACCAAATCAGATCCAACCTCAGAAACGCATGTTGTCCAGCATGTCACCGACCATCGTTGCCAAAGACGGTGTGCCCGTGTTTGCGACGGGAACACCGGGTGGCCGGACGATCATCAACACGACCATGCAGACCATTCTCAATGTCATCGACTTCGACATGAATATTGCACGCGCTATCAGTGCACCGCGTATTCATCACCAGTGGCTTCCTAACAGCACCCGCACGGAGGCCGGATACTTTTCCACTGACACGCTGCGCCTTTATGAGCAACGCGGGCACGTCATTAGTGAGACGAGCGGGATCGGTTCCGCAATGGCGGTTCACCGTGATCCTGAGACCGGCCTCCTGACCGGTGCGGCGGATCCACGCGCCGAGGACGGCGGCGCGATTGCCTACTAATACACCCGTTACGGTAGTGATCGCTCGCCGGGGCGAGCACCTACTAGAACGCGTATTCGATCGAAATCGCGGTCTGCGTATCTGTCTTTTGTGCACCGACAGGCACGTCGGAATTCTGCTTGATCGTGTATGACAGGACGAGATTGAATTCGCCAAAGAGCCTTGCACGAATGGCACTCACGGATTCGATATAGGTGTTCCCATTACCCGACTCCACGATGAGGACCTGATCGAAACCGGATGTCTCTGACCAGAGCCAGTCATAGGAGAGGCTGCCGCGACCAATCCCGCTCGCTTCATTGGTACCGTCTGATCGATCCGCATCCCTATAACCGGCACCGAGACCGACCGCCAGGACATGCGTTTCTATGTCGATAAGCGTTCGACCATAGTTGACCGCATAACTCATCTGCTCGGTAATGCCAGCGAAACGATCCTTGCGCCAATCGACTGTACCGAAGATGAAACCCTTGTCGGTGATGTTGTAATCTGTGCGCAGGCCCAACTGGTAAGCTTCGGCCGTCAAAACCGACGTATCTTCAGCGCCGTTCGTCGCGCCATTCAGGCGATGTTTCCAACTGTCTTCCTCTCGTTCAATCTCAAACTTCGCGTTGTAGCTCGTCGTCTCCGTATTGCCCGAGGTGCTCAGGTAGCCGATTGAGAGTGCACCTGACCAAGGTCCTTCCTTTTCAGTCTCTTCCTGCGCCCAGACGATGCCTGCAAGCGACAGGAAAAGTGTCGCCAGCACTGCTTTCTGTACCACAACAACAACCCCCATAATTCGTTTAGTGTCAATACCGCCCAATACGGTCGGCAATGCTAGGGCAATCGCAAAACGAAATCACCCGTTTCCGATATTGGTTGGCAACTGGGAAATATGCGCTTAGTGCGCGTTTTCGGCGGGCGTGACAGATTTCAGATAGGCGGCAATTGCCAGTCTGTCACCACGTGTCAGTTTGCTTGTATTGTCTTCGATGACGGCAACCATGGAGCTACCCGTGAAGTCACCGTCGGGCAACATACCGATGTCGAGGAAGTATTCGATGTCACTGAGTGACCAACGACCAATACCATCGATCCAATGGGAAGAGATATTCGGGATGTTCTCATCCCCGAACACGCTACCCGCGAACTCTTCTTCGGTCACCAGCACACCAGTCGTACTGCGTGGCGTATGACACTCGCCGCAATGGCCCAGGTGGCGAACGAGGTACGCGCCCCGGTTCCACTGCTCATCTTTCTCCGGATCCGGTTCGAAACGGGCCGGTTCAAAATTGAGCGCTTTCCAACCATCCGCTGCGAGTCGCGTGTCCATGTACCAGGCAAGGTCGTGCTCCGGACTCTCATTAGCTACGGGCTCGAGGTTCATCAGGTAAGCCTTGATTGCCAGCAGGTCCTCGCGACTGGCGCCTGTGTAGGCCGTATAGGGAAATGACGGGAAGTAGTGCTCACCGTCGGGGCTGACGCCCTCCCAGAAGGCGTTGACGAAATCGTCGTCCGACCAACCACCGATGCCGGTCTCTTCATCCGGCGTAATGTTTGGAGAATAGAACGTGCCAAACGGCGTCTCCATCGCGCGCCCGCCAGCTAGCGGGACCGCATCGTCCGTATCTTCAGTGTGACAACTGATGCAGCCGCCTGCGTAGGTCAGGTATTGGCCGCGCTCGACCAGGTTATCCTGACCATATACTGACAGGGCCGCCAACAATGTGGCGGCCCCGACAAACGCTACGGACTTAATTCTGGACGCGATAGTCGTCATGGCAACCGCGGCAGCTCATTCCGACATTCCGGAATGCAGCGCCAATCGCTTGACCATCACCGCCCTCGGCCGCCTCAACAAAAGCCGCCGTCGCTTCTGTCATCGCCGCAATCGCCGCAGCGAATCCGTCCGCGTCGTCCCATATCGCTGGCAGAGCTTCAGATTCAACGACTGCAGACCCTTCCTGAAAGACGCGGTGAAGTTCATTCGCAGCGCTGTCCAAGCCTTTCGCATGGCCGACAAGGTGGCCGTCGTTGGATACGAGCCCACGCGCGATCATGGATGCCGCACCGATGTGGCCGCGCAGCGCAGTCATGACTGCAACCCGATAGTCATGGGCGTCCTCCGGCGTGGTCTGTGCGAGAGCTGTAAATGACATGGTTGCCGTAAGCGCCGCGACAGCAGCAATAATTTTATGCTGCATAGGTTTCCCCCTTTGTTTTCATGCAATTAAATACGCGGTCGAAGAATAACACGGCTATATGACCGCCCAAGAATTCAACAAAATCGTGTCGTTCCTGCAGCCACACTGCAACGTTTACGTACCGCCTTACGAGTACCGTATCTACCTCTGACGGGGGGAGCCGACTGGCCAAAGGGGGTTCTGTTAGGCTATTGCACGGTGCAATCATCGGGCAATAGTCAATGAGCGAACCTGACATTAAGGCCGTCAACCAGGACTTTATTCGCTATGACCAGGTATCGAAGCGTCATACCTATCGCCTCGCAGAATGCGACAACGACGAATTTGATGACGACTACGAAATCCAGACGCTTGATTTCGGGCGTTACCTAAGCGGCAATGTGCACGATCGGCAGTCCTTCGCCGAGGATTTCGGCGCGGCCGTGCAGGAAATCGGCTTCTCGGTGCTGACGAACCACGGCGTGGATCCAGCACTCTACGAGGAAATCGAGGAGCGTACAGAGACGCTGTTCACGTCGACCCCGATGGAAGAAAAGATGCGCTTTCGGGCCGAGCGATTCGGCTCCGTCAGCCAGGGTTATTTCCCAATCAAGGAGACGAGCGATATCCACCCGGACCTCGTCGAGGGCTGGGTCTGGTGCCGACGTGCCTTCGACATGCCTCAGAAACGATCCGCACCTTACGACCCTGGCAATTTCTGGCCGGAGGTGGCCTATGAGCCCGTCATGCGCAAACTGGCGCTCGCGCACGAAGCCCTCTTCAGGCCCGTTACGCAGGCCATGTTTCAGGGTCTTGGATGTGACCCGCACCTGTATGACGAAAAACTTACCAATACCAACTTCGGTCTGCGGCTGAACTACTATCCACCGCTCGGTCAGGCTGACGACCAGTCCGGCGCAAGCAGACTGCTCGGCCACGAGGACGTCGACCTCTTCACGATTCTGCCGGCATCGAAAGTAAGTGGACTGCAAGTTTGGAATCACATGAACCGGCAGTGGGTGCGCCTGGACCCGCCGCCGGGATCGCTGATCATCAATACCGGTGACTACATGCAACGCATCACCAACGACCGGCTGCCATCGACATCGCATCGCGTGGGCAAGCCGCTGGACAGTTCGCACCGAAACACAGCACGCATTTCATTTCCGATTGCCGTATACCTCTGGGAAGACGAGATTCTCGAGGTGTTGCCGGGCCTGGGCGAACCAAGATACAAGCCGATCAAGGCCATCACGTTCCACACGCGCAGTACGAGCAAGTTCTATGGCGAGGACTATGCCGTAGAATCCCCCGTCAACGATAACGAAGCATCAGGACGCACATGACCGATCCAAGCTGGTATTCCGTACTGCCACCAGTTCTCGCCATCGTACTGGCGATCTGGACCAAGCAGGTCATCCTGTCTCTGTTCGCCGGCATCTGGATCGGTTCGACACTGCTTGCCGGCTTCAATCCAGTTTCCGGTGTGGCGGACGGCATCGACGCATTGATCAACGTGTTCTCGGATGCGGGCGACACCCGCGTTCTGGTTTTCACATTGTTGATCGGCTCGCTGATCGCAACGATCGAACATACGGGCGGCGTGCGCGGATTCGTGCACTTCCTGGAATCGAGGCAATGGGTGCACAACCGCCTGCGCGCGCAGTTTCTTGCCTGGTCGACCGGCCTGATCATCTTCATCGAGTCGAACATCACGCTGCTCGTGGCGGGCTCGGTCAGCCGGCCCCTTTTCGATCGTTACAAGCTTTCCCGCGAAAAGCTCGCTTATATCATCGACGCCACATCGGCGCCGGTCTGCGCCATGATTCCGCTTAACGCCTGGGGTGCGGTCATCATCGGTCTCGTTGCATCAACGGGCGTGGAGAACCCGCTTGAGGCCTTCATTGCTTCCATTCCTTATAACTTCTATGCCATTACGGCGATCATCCTGTCCGCCGTTGTCATCTGGAAGAACATCGATATTGGTCCCATGAAAAAGGCGGAAGAGCGCACGCAGGGCGGCGACATACGTTGGCCTGGCGCGACGCCCATGGTCGATATTTCCGAGGAGCAGATAGAGGACAAGCGCGGCAAGGTTCCTTCAGCGGCCCTGATGCTGATTCCAATTGTCGCCATGGTCATGATGATGCCGATGGCGCTTTACATCACTGGCAATGGCAACCTAATCGAGGGTTCCGGCTCAACGTCCGTGCTCTGGTCCGTGATCGTCGCCATCCTCGTAGCGTGGCTCATGAATTTTGTCCATGGCGAGCACTCCGTGGATGAGTTGATGCGCCTGTTCATGAAGGGTGCGGGCGGCTTGCTGCCGATCGCCACGATCCTCTTGTTCGCACTCGCGCTGGGTGATATCGCCAAACTGCTCGGTACCGGCGTCTATGTCGCGACGCTGGTGGGCAACACGATCCCCGAACCCCTGTTGGCGCCACTCGTGTTTATCGTGTCCGCCTTTATCGCTTTCTCGGTTGGATCGAGCTGGGGTACGTTTGCGATCATGATTCCAATTGCGATACCGATCGCAACGACACTTAGCCTGCCGATACCGCTGTTGCTCGGCGCCGCGATTTCAGGCGCCATATTCGGTGATCACGCCTCACCGATCAGTGATACGACCGTCGTGGCGTCGATGGCCTCCGCCACGGATCACATAGATCACGTCAAAACGCAGCTGCCGTATGCGCTAGTCGCCGCAGCGATCGCAGCCACCGGGTTTTTCCTAGCGAGTTTTGTCGCCTGACTCAAATAGAGCCAGAAAAACAATACGCCACCGGCCCAGTCATCGTCGCCACCCCTTCTTCGCTGATGTCGATGATGACGTCGCCCGCCGGCATGCTCACTCTGATGCGCCGTTCATCGGTCAGGCCGCGCGCCAGCGCGGCACAGGCGGCAACACAAGCCCCGCTGCCACACGCTGTCGTCAGGCCGGCGCCACGCTCGTAGACTTTCGATTGCAGATGGTCGGATGCAAGCAATCGGGCCACTCCCACGTTGATCTGTTCAGGAAATAGCGCGTCCTGCTGAATGCTAGGTGCGAGCGCTTCGAGATCAACTGCATCGACATCATCAACGAAGAAGACGATATGAGGATTGCCGATGTTCAGTGCAATGCCGTCATCAAGTGGTCCGGCGACATAGTCGACATGCAAAGTGTCGACCTCGCGACCCAGCGGAATCGCCTGCCAGTCCATCGAGACCGCACCCATCTCACAACTGACTTCCTCGTTGCCTGTGCGCTTGCATTCGATTTTGCCGGTACGTGTTTCGAGCACGACCTGGTCTGCGCCTGCCTCCTCGAGTAACAACCAGGCGACACAGCGCGTCGCATTACCGCAAGCTTCCGCTTCCCGTCCATCGACATTGATGATCCGCATGAATGCATCGGCCAACGCTGACGGCTCGATGGTGATCAGCTGATCACCACCGACGCCGGTCTCCGGATCACAGATTCGAATGACTTCCTCTACCGACGGTACGAACGGGTCGGTCCTGGCATCGACAATCACAAAGTGATTCCGGAGGCCGTGCATTTTGATGAACGGACGTCCGGTGACAGTCTGGGAAAACGGTGGCATTTGGCTCATACAGCGGATTGCGAAACGACAGATGTCGACCGCGCGATTATAGAGTACATTGAGAGCCCATCAGGGGAGCAAGAAATGATGGAACAACTTTTTTGGAACGATTCCTACCTCAGGGAATGTGAAGCCATAGTCACAGACTCCGGGGACAACAGCATCGTGCTGGATCGCACCGTGTTCTATCCGATGGGCGGTGGCCAGCCAGGCGACAACGGCACGATCGAGTGGGAAGGCGGCAGCGCTGAAATTATCGACACTCGCTATGGCGAAGAAGGCTCGATTCGACACCTGACCGGGGAATGTGCCGACCTGCCGGCTGTGGGCACAGCGGTTCGCGCAGTCCTGGACTGGGATCGCCGCTACCTGCATATGCGTATGCACACAGCCATGCATCTCCTTGGCTCCATCCTCCAGTACGGCGTCACCGGCGGAAATATTTCGGCGGCCAAGAGCCGGCTCGACTTCGACATGGAAGAGACCGTAGACAAAGAAGCTGTCAGTGCAGCGTTGACGGCACTCGTGGCCGCCGACCATCCGGTCAGCTGTCGCTGGATAACGGACGAAGAACTCGATGCACAACCCAAACTTGTGCGCACGATGTCCGTCAAACCACCTAAAGGTGCGGGCAAGGTGCGATTGCTCGAAATCGAAGGTGTCGACCTGCAGCCCTGTGGCGGCACGCACCTGAAGTCGACGGCTGAAGTCGGCAACGTCAGCATCGGTAAAGTCGAGAAGAAGGGACGAAGAAACCGGCGCGTGAATATTTTGCTCGATCAATAAAGACAAACAACCAGGAACCGAAACTATGCCCTCAATCAATCGCCGCAGATTCGTGACATCGATGGTTGGTGGTGCGGTCGCGCTGTCGCTGACACCGGCAGGATTTTCACAGTACGGGCCGATTCCCGGCAAAATATTGCTGCGGTTCAACGAAAACCCGTACGGACCCAGCGCCAGGGGTTTGCAAGCCGCGGCAGATGCCGCCCGCGATGGTGCCTACTACCCGATGGAAATCACCGGCAATCTGCTCGATGCAATCGCCGAGCGAAACCAGCTAACCCGGGATAACCTGGTGCTGTCGTCCGGGTCGAACGAAGCGCTGCATGCGGCGATGGTCGCCTACGGCAAACGTGGCAAGATCGTCACCGCAGCACTGACCTATACCGATCACGTCGCCTATTCGAAACGCATGGGCGTGGAGTTTATGACGGTCCCTCTCGCCGACGACATGTCCATTGATCTTGATGCGATGGCCGCTGCCGTCGACGACTCGGTCAGCCTGGTTTACGTGTGCAATCCGAATAACCCGACGGGACTGACACTCGACGGCAACAAACTACGCGCGTTCTGCCGTGCCGTAAGCAAGAAGGCCGTGGTCCTTGTCGACGAGGCCTACAACGAGATCACCGATCAACCCTCATACACCTCCGTCGTCGACCTGGTCCGCGAAGGCGAAAACGTCTTCGTCATGCGGACTTTTTCGAAGATCTTCGGTATGGCCGGCTACCGGGTCGGCTATGGCATGGGTCATCCCGATATCGCTAGCCTCGTGACCGATCACGTGATGGCCTGGCCTAACGGTGTCGGCCTGGCTACCGCTTACGCGAGTTACCTTGACGATGAATTCATCACCTTTTCCCGCGAGAAAATCCTCGAAGGTCGGGACATGGTGAACGAGACGTTTCGCCACAATGGTATCGAGCCGTTACCGTCGCAGACCAATTTCGTTTATGCGGATATCGGTCGCGATTCTG
>JAQWSV010000162.1 GCA_029243005.1 Woeseiaceae bacterium | reverse complement strand
GGCCACGCGATCGATGCCGTCGCGCAAACAACCAAGCAGGGGTACGTTTTCCTGTTCGATCGCGAGACCGGGGAACCACTGTTCCCGATCGAAGAGGTATCCGTTCCACCGAGCAAGATTCCCGGTGAACGAGCCGCGTCTACACAACCAATGCCGACAATGCCGAAGCCATTCGCCAGGCAATTGCTAACCGAGGATATGCTAACCACGCGAACGCCCGAAATGAATGCCTGGGCACGCGAGCAATTCAGTCAGTTTGTAAGCGCCGGCCAATTCGTGCCATTAAGAACCGACAAAGCAACGGTGATCTTTCCCGGCTTCGACGGGGGTGCTGAATGGGGTGGGTCCGCGGTCGATCCCCAACGCAGCATCCTGTACGTCAATAGCAATGATCTTGCCTGGACGGGCCGCCTGGTCGCGAGCGCAGATGACATCGGCACAGAGGAGTCCCTGTATCGCGCTCAGTGCGCAGTTTGTCACGGTATTGACCTAGAGGGGGCGCCCCCTGATTTTCCTGCGCTTGTCGGGCAGGCAGAGATCCCGTCGTTGGACATTATTAAAGACACTATTCGCAACGGGAAGGGACGTATGCCAGGCTTTCCGGCACTGACGGCGCAGGAAGTGGACAGGCTCGCACTATTCGTAATGGACCCCATAGTTATCGAGCAGGATGCCGACGCGCACGAGCCCGTATCGAAGCCTTCGACGGAAGACCAAGCGATCGCTTATCGATTTACTGGCTATGATAGGTTTTTTGACCCCGACGGCTATCCGGCAGTTGAGCCCCCCTGGGGAACGTTAAACGCCATTGATATGAATACCGGTGAATACGTCTGGCAGATACCGTTGGGCGAGCATCCCGAGCTGGTCGAGCAGGGACTTGGCAACACGGGTTCCGAAAATTATGGCGGACCCGTCGTTACGGCGACCGGTTTATTGTTCATCGGCGCAACACTATTCGACCAAAAGCTCAGGGCATTCGATGCCACCACGGGAGAACTTCTATGGGAGCATGAAATGCCGTACTCCGGCATGGCAACACCAGCCATCTATATGGCCGACGGGCGCCAGTACATAGTGATCGGCACCAGCAACGCGAGAAATCCAAAGGGTCAGCAAGGCAGCGCCTACATCGCATTCGCGCTGCCTGATTAGGGTTCTCTGCGATTCCAGGCTGGAATCACTGAAGGAAGAAACCTGCTCGACAATGTTTGTGCCAAGAACTAAGGCTTGCCAGACAGAGTAGGGCTTATGCCCCTGACTTCCCTAATACGACATTCTGTCGGAAACCCCATCAGTCCCACGGATCGACCCCCAGGAGCTTCCGACCTAGCGGGTTGAGCTTCGAGACTTCGTAATTTCTTCGCTCGAATTCACGTGGATCGCCTGGGAATGCGATTCCGATCGGATGTGTTTGTTCGGCCCAGGTTTTGATTCTGGCTTTTCTAACCGGCTCATTATCGAAATCGGCTGGGTACATGGAAATGTACTGAGCCATGCGCACCTGGTCGCTTGATCTGTTGGGCCGCACGCCGTGGGGAAGCAGGCTGTTCCAGATCAGAAAATCACCGGCGTCCAGCTCGATGTTTTCGATAGCATGGCCTGTTACATCCGGCTTAAATGGGTCGGACCCCAGGGGCTGCTTTTCCCACCATGTATCTATTTCCTGGAAGATACTGGGCCCGCACTGGAACCCGCCAATCTCGCCTCCCTGTTTCCCAAGTGAGAGTACGCCTTGTACGGAGATCGGGAATGGCCGTTTAGACACGTCAACATCGAAATGAATGAATCCTTGGTCCGATCCCGCTTTGCGGGCGGCCTTGTTGGGTGGATTCAGATTCGCACGGTCAATGACTACCCAAAGGTCCTCGCGATCCCAGATGTCGACAAACGCGTCATAGATGAGCGGATGTTGCCGCGTGTTCCAGAGGCTCTGGTGATTGTAGACTTCGACCATTCCCGTGTTATTCAGCTCTTTCATTTGGATTTCGCGTAGCTGCGGCTTGTACCATGTGCTTGAATCAGCGGGGTCCATTTTTTGAAATTGCCATAACATATCGACCACCGATTCGCATATGGACTGCGGAACGGCATCGCGTAACACCACAAAACCCTTTGTAATCCAGTCCTGCCAATCCGAAGTGGTTAATACGCGAAGCGGAAGTGTCTTCTGAATATCCTTTAGCTGTACAGCGGTACCACGGACGCCTGGGTGGGCGGGCTCATCATTAATTGTGGCGCCGAGCTTGGATTGATTCGGATTGGGGTTCAAATAGTCAGGATTCGGCATTAGGCTAACTTTCCAGCGAATTCCTGTTGGAGTTAAGGACCGATAGGCCGTTTACGGTACCTCGCAAATGACAGAAAAGTCAATAAGAACAACAGATTGAGACTCTCAAAGTAATCCTTAACTTTCTGTCTTAGCGGTTCAGTTGCTGGCTAAAGTGGTCACAAAACTGTGGATTTGAATTTGGGCGCACCGCAATCAGTTGGCGGCAGTAACGACCTGTATCGACAGGATCGGACTAGCAGGTGTGCCGCATAGAAATGTCCTCGTGGTATTCGAGTGCTGCCTGATTAAGGAATTTGGCCACGCCAGCCTAATGCCAGTTTCAATCATCTTGCGATGTCGCCATCTGTGGCCGGGATCACAACATAAAGCAAAACCGGAAGCTGACGAACGCGTTTCAAGACAAGAGTGCCGGACTTGGCAATTTCTGCAGGCCTGGGAGAGAATCGTCATTCGCGGCCGAGTGCGTTGAGTAACGGGCAAACATGGCAAAGCACTACATTGCCAATGGCTGCACATCAGGGGACTCTGGAGACCGTTTGGACGCGATCGAATGAACCGCGGCCAGCCCTAAATGCGCATAATGTATACAAGGGAGAGGAAAGAATGTCGAATTTTCAGTTTGTAATCAAATAGATATGTAATTTAATTAATCTACATTATGTAGAGAGAAACTAGTTCTTGCGCAGTGGGGGGGGAAAGGTAGATCGGCGAAACCCTTATACAACTATGGGCTTGATCAAATTACACTTTGTAATTCACGGTTTCACCATGCTGGTCCGGGATTGAACGGAGTGTTTCAAAATGAATAGAATTGCCAGCCTTCTGCTACTTCTCGTTGTTTTGGCGAGTCCGCTGGTCTTTGCGCAGTCTCGCATACAGACTGACTTTTCGGCGGCTGATTTCCAGGCCCGTCGCGAAAAACTCTATGACGTTATTGGCGATAACATCGCCATTATTCAGGGTGCTGAAGATGTTAATGGCTTTGTCGTCTTTCGACAAAGCAATACGTTCTACTACCTGAGCGGACTTGTAATCCCGACCGCCTACATGCTCCTGGATGGTCGCAGCCGCGAGACCACTTTGTACCTGACGCACCGCGATCCTATGCAGGAAGTTAGCGGTGGTGAGAAGTTGTCGTATGAGGGCAGGGATCTGGTCATGACGATGACTGGCGTTGACGATGTTCGCCCGCTGGAAAACATGGCGGCGGATCTTGGCTGGGAAGCAAGCGGCTCGACTCATCCAGCGCTGTACACACCGCACAGCCCGGACGAAAAATACCTGCAGAGCCGCGATGAAATGCTTGCCGGCTTCGGTCGCCGCGTCGCTGACCCGTGGGATGGTCGACCGTCCAAGGCCGGTCACTTTATAAACCTGATGAAACTGCGCTTTCCACAGTATGAGATTCGCGATCTGTCGCCGGCTCTGGATGAAATACGAACGATCAAGGACGAAAAAGAAATCGCACTGATACGAAAGGCGAGTCAACTTGCGGGCCTGGGGATCATGGAAGCTATGCGATCGACAGAGCCCGGCGTTATTGAGTACCAATTGGAAGCGGCTGCGAATTTTATTTTCAAGACGAACGGAGCAAGAGGCTTGAGCTACAACGCCATTGTTGCTGGCGGTAAGAACGCCTGGTACGGGCATTATTCTGAGAATTCAGATCCACTCAAAGATGGTGATCTACTCCTAATGGATCTGGCACCCGATTAT
>JAQWSV010000159.1 GCA_029243005.1 Woeseiaceae bacterium | reverse complement strand
CGAAAAGATATAGTGATGCGTGCCGTTCAGCGGATACCAGAAGAACAGCCCCCAGAATCCGAACATCGACAGAAAATGGCTGAAGATCGGTCGACCGGTCGATGCGGGGATGACGAAGTAGAGAATTGCCAGCGCGAGGGGGGTCACAAATAAGCCCACCGCATCGTGAATCCAGAGACCACTGATGGCAGCACCTGCTGCGCCGGGAACGAACTCCGGCACGATGTTGCCCATCGGAAAAGCGAGAAACGTGAATACCAGCGAACCAATGATGTACCAGCTCGATACGTACAGACTGTCTAGGCTTCTCCTGAAGAAGGGCGGCAGGAACTGGATGGCCGCCATCGCCAGTGCGATGAGCAAGAACAGGTCGACGATCAATGGGAATTCAGCCCACTCGAGGGGCTGGCTGACACCGGCAAGGACGAGTATCCAGCCGGGTATCATCACGGCGAAATTCCAGATGGCGAATAGCCAGCGGCCGAGGATTTTGCTCGTCACTGTCCGACCGGTAAGGATCGGTACAGCGTGATACATGAAGGCCAGGAAGACGTTACCGAGCCAGCCGAACATAATTCCCTGTGTATGCGCATAGCGCAGACGGCCCCAGCCGAACGTCAGCGATCCGCCCGTGAGATCAGGGAAGACAAACTGAAGTGAAAGGATGAGGCCAAAAACAATCGCGATCAGGACTGTCGCGAGCGCGGCGAGGCCGTGTGCACGGACCAGTGGCGTATCGACCTGGTTGTCGATTGCCGGGTCAGCGGTGTCAGTCATGGGTATCCCTTTACCCCCAAAATGCGCAACTGCCATTGTAACGATTTCGGTCCGCGATGTGGGTACTCAGTTTGATCAGATTGTGCCGACCGTCGATGCCACCTGGCAGTCCCGGTCTGCTACAGTCGCCCCCCTCATATCAATTTACCGCAGGCCCGACCTGCGCTAGGGAGGAGCCAATTGTGGACAACGACAGGGGAAATGACGGCGGACGGCGCCGCTTGCTGACAGGATTGGGGCTGGCGACGGCAGGTACCGTCGTTGCTGCCGGGTCAGGTTGCATGGCGCAGGATGGGGAGCAGGCCCGCAATTCACGGCGATATCCGATGGATGCGTGGCTCGACAGGCCGGAAGCCTATCATCGCGTGTTTATCGATGCCTCACGCCCGCTAGGCGCGATCGAAGGCTTGCAGTATGCGAGTAATATTCTAGGCGCCCATGTTAGCAATTACGGCGGAGAGGAATCGGACTTCTCACTGGTTGTCTGCTTCCGGCGATTTGCGACGCCACTGGGGTGGGGCAGTGAGGTATGGAATAAGTACGGAAAGATTATTGAGCGCGTGGTGCAATATCCGGATCCGGTGACCGGTGAAGCCTTTATGGAAAATCCGGTAATGGTGGACCGTGCCGATCTCCCTAATCGCGGTAATACGGTGGTCTCACTGGGCGGGCGTGGCGTGCGTTTCGCAGTCTGCGATGCGGCTACACGGGTTATTTCCGGCGTCCTTGCGCGTGCCACGGAAGGTGATGCCGATGCGATATACGAAGAGCTTGTTGCATCACTCGTGCCGAACGCGAGATTTGTACCGGCTGGCGTACTCACGGTAACGCGTGCTCAGGAGTATGGCTATAGCCTGTTGACGGCTGGTCTATAACCTCTCGTCGTCAGCACCGGGTTCTGGCTCTTCGCGACGAATGGAGAGCCAGCGAACCCTGCGACGGTCCGCGCGAATGACTTCGATGCGGTGGTCGTTCCAGGTGATCGAGTCTCCGACCGCTGGAATGCGTTCCAGGGTCTCGGTGACCAGTCCACCGGCCGTCGCAACTTCTGATTCCGGTTGCCAGGTCACATTCAGCTCCGCACTGATTTGCCGAAGATCGACTGACGCACGAACGACCAAGGTGCCGTCCGTACGTGCCCGAATGTCGTCTGCCGGTGAGTCGCTCTCGTCCCGTATGTCGCCGACAACTTCTTCCAGCAAGTCTTCGAGGGTTGCGATGCCTTCGACAGTACCGTATTCATCGACGACGAGCGCCATGTGTCGATGGCTTTCCTGATAGATGCGCAGAAGCTGCGGCAATGACACGCTGTCAGGAACGATCAGCACTTCATGCGTTAACGCCTCCCAGTCAATGTCATTACGGTCGTTTCGGAGTAGCCAGTCCAGTAACTCTTTGGCAAAAACGACGCCGGTGGTGTCGTCAAGATCACCCGTCGGCGTAAACGGAAAGCGACTGTGGCCGCTCTGGCGAATCATCTCGATAGCGGTCGATTGGCCCATCGTCCCGGATAGGTGCAGGATATCCTCGCGCGGCAGCATGATGTCATGTGCCTGGAGCTGACCGAGCTGCGTGGCGCCGACAATCATCCCTGCAGTTTTCGAGCCTACAGCGCCCTCGTTACGGCCTAGAAACGCAAGCAATCGTATTTCTTCCGGGGAAGTGACGGGTGCATCAACCTCACCGCGAATGGCACGGGACATCTTTTCGCTGAGTGCAACCAGTGGCCACAACAGCCGACTAAGCCAGTCAATTCCATAAGCAACGGGTGTTGCCAATCGTGTGGCGTGAGTCACGCCCAGTGTCTTCGGAATGATTTCTGTAAACAGGAGGACGGCGAGCGTGAAGAGAATTGAAAAGATCCATAAGGTGCCAGGCTCAAAGATGCTGGTATAGCTTGCACCGGCAACGGCTGCGCCGACGGTATGTGCAGCGGTGTTTAGGATCAGGATGGCAGCGATAGGGACATCCATGTTCTCTTTGAATTTGGTTAGCAGCTGTCCTGACCGTTTTCTACCATGGTCCATCATGACCGCGATCTGAGGTCGTGTCAGCGATAACAATACGGACTCAAAAATTGAGCAAAGGAAAGAAACGATCAGGACGACCGATACAGCAGTGACGAAGAGCAGCATTCGAACTCCGTTGCGCGGAAAATAGTGGCAAGAATGATGCCCAATGTAATCGCAGTAGCGGTCACTGTCGAATGTACTTTCCTGCAGCCGGCAGCACAGCTAGCCATGGACCAGGCGTTGTCCTGTTCCAGTCGCTACTCGTGGGTGCAGCTCGTATCGTTCAGAGCGTATCTCAAACGATCGGGCGGCCGGATCAACACACAGCGATTTCCGTTTCGGACCAGGCGAAACTGAATCGCCATCTGCATGTCCCAGCTCTGCGGCACAGGGTTTTCCATCGTCGGTGGAGGGAGATTTTCGATTGTTAGCCGGCTGCTATAGGTCAGCACCGAATCGGGCAGGTTGATCGTGGCTGGTCTCGACTGTCTGGCAGCCGACTGTGCTGGTCGCCGCTACGATCAAACCTGCGATACGTCGTCGATACATCCCTTACTGACGCATGATGCGGTTCGAGTCGAAGGGCGATCGCCGCACAACGCCGTCGACGGCGTCAAGCCGGAATTCTGGCTTGGACAACAGGTTGGGACCAACCGCAGCAGGCGTTATGCATCCCTGGCCTGCCTGGTGTGCCAGCGCGACTTCGAGTCGGTTCTCGGTGGGGTCGCCCAGCAACTTCGTGTAGTCGTCTGCAACTGTGCAGCCGAAGACGTTGGCCATGCCATCATCCACAGCAGATGGAGTAAAGCCGTCGCTGTAGTCGCCATAATTCAATTCATTCACACCCCGAAACTGAATTGTGAAGTAGCTCGTGCCGCAGTTCCCTGTCGCGTAAAAACCATAAGGCTTGCCACAGGTGGTGGAGCCGATTTGGATAACCTGTACACCTGCGCCACGAAGTCCGTTCATCACGGCTTCGCTCGCTGAGCAGGTGCCGCCGCCCGTGAGCACATAAACCCGGGGTAGGTTGAGTGTCGGCAATGCCTGGCCGGGCGTGACCGAGAAACCCAGTCCGACGATGTGGAACGGGGTAGGCGCAAGTGCCTGGCCGGTTACGGGATTGGTGGTTGGATGCTTATTGTTGAATTGAATGGTTTCGAAATCTTTGCCCGACGTTGGCCCAGCGCCGGCAATCATGTAGGCGAGCTGCGAGGCGATATCAAGGTAACCGCCCCCGTTGTAGCGCATGTCGAGCACTAGGTCGTCAATGTTGGCCGCATCCAGTGTATTGATCGCATCCACCAGGGCCTGTTCGGCCGGTGCACGGAAGAAATTGAAGGTCATGTAACCAATGTCGCCGGTTACGGTGTTGATTATTTGCGTGTTCTGCACCATGGCGCTGGTGATTTCTTCGGACGTCATCGTGATCTGACGCACGGTTCCATCGAGGTCCTGAACCGTGAAGTTGTGGGTCTCGCCCAGCGTGCTCGGAAATAGCCCGGCATTCAATGCATCGACACCGGCCTGGGTATTGGTATTGATATCGAAGCCATCGATTTCGAGGACGGTAGCGCCACGCGCAAGATCAGTGCCTGTTTCCGTGGCCGGTGAATCTGGTTCTGTATAGGAAACGACAATTTCGCGGGGTGGCGTTGCCGAGAGTGTTGCCCACTCCGCGCCATAGCCGGCGGAAACACCGCTCTGCGACAGATTGAACCACTCAAGCGAATCGTATGTGAAGTGGAACTTGTCTTTGGGCGCGCCGGATGTCGTCGTCGCCAAGGTCTTCAACTGATCGAAGTAAACCAGCGGATCCGCGAAGTTACTGGGGTCCTGATCCATGATCTCGTCGTACCAGAGATAGGTATGGTCGCTCCAGGAACGTAGGAAGTTGTTCTCATCGCTAATCGTGCCCTGGATATCAGGATAGGCGTTACCAGTGGCCGGATCAGTGCCGGAACGTGGTGCATTACACTGGTTTGAGAACGTGGATGCCGGCTGGAAGAGCCCTTGCTGCCATCCCGACGAGGGAGGGGGCAGGGGAGGCGCAGCAACACCACCGCCGCCACAGGCGGCCAAAGTCAGTGATAGGGAAAATATGCCAATAACGTGGGCAAACGGTTTTCTCAAGATAATTCCTCCGTGCGGGGTCTATCCTGTAATGACTAAATCATACCGGCAAAAAGCCATGGCAACACTGCCGTTAATAGCCATCAGACATAACGTCAAGTCGCTGACCTATTCGAGCCGAATTTCTTCGACTCTCCGTAAAGTTGCGAGTAGCCTTGCCAGCTTCCGCCCACTATTTAGCCTCCGGTTGATTTGCGGTGGGGGACGAACAGGTTGTATACGTAATTCTACCTCCGTGCCATAAGGTGAAGGGCCGCCAGTTTGCCACATCGCCTTGCTTGACTTACATCCCCGAATTGACGCCGATGACCGCATCAACCGAAAAGACGAAAGCGCCCGAGCAGGATATCCGTGATGGACTGTCGTCGGCACTGATTGCCTACGTGATATGGGGCCTTTTGCCGATCTACCTAATTCTCATCAAAACGGTGAGTTCTTATGAGGTGCTTGCGCACCGAATCATCTGGGCGGTTCCGTTCGGTGCATTGATCATTCATTTCCGGCGACAGTGGCCCGAAGTCGTGCGTGCACTTTCTCACCCGACAATGCTGAAGCTTCTATGTGTAACGGCGTTGCTCATTGCGGGCAACTGGTTTGTCTACATCATCGCGGTGCAGCAGGAGCAGATTTTCCAAGCGAGCCTGGGGTACTACATCAATCCGCTGTTGTTTGCAGTTGTTGGCATCTTCGTTCTCGGCGAACAACTCCGCTTGCCTCAGACGATGGCCGTATTTCTCGCCGGCACTGGGGTCCTGGTCCTGACATTCAGTGGTGGTCAGTTTCCGTCGATCGCCTTGTTCCTCGGTGTGAGCTTTACGATCTATGGTGTGATCCGAAAGAGAGTGGTCGTCGGGGGTATGCCAGGGCTTTTCGTCGAGACGATTGTGCTTATGCCATTTGCGATCATTTTCCTTGGATGGTTGTTGGCGCAGCAGCAGGCCACTTTTTATAGTTCGGGCGTGGAATTGTCCGTTTTGCTGGCCCTGGCTGGGCCCTTGACGGTGATTCCGCTCCTGTTCTTCGCGCTTGCCGCTCGCCGTTTGAGTCTCACCACGGTGGGAATGATGCAATTCATAGCGCCAACATTGCAGTTCTTGATTGGCGTGTACAACGGTGAGGTGCTGACACCGGCACATCTCGTGTGTTTTGCCTGTATCTGGGCTGCTGTCCTGCTGTTCAGCTGGGACGCCTGGCGAACCAATCGTCGAAATAATGCATTGGTCACGTGACGCGATCATCTCGGTCCCTCAGCATCCTCTGGAATGAATGATTCTCGCTAGAGGCGTTCCAGTTACCACAACAGGCTTGACTCATTGCGTGTACTGTAGAACATACCGCCCTGAACCGGGGCATCACGAATAAATTGGCCACCGGTATGTAGAATAAGCACATCGGAACCCAGGGACTTTTCGCGTATGCAACGCAAGACCAAACGCGCGCTTCTAATCGTCGGCATCTTTGTCGCTGCCATTGGCGGTGCCGGAGTCCTGACCCAGCTTAAACCGCCACCGGAAAGAGAAGATACAGCAGTCGTTTACCCGCTGGTTGAAGTCCTAGCGCTTGTCGCTGGTGACCAGCAATTCAGTATCGCGAGCCAGGGCACGGTAAGGCCTAGGACGGAGACGACACTGAGCGCAGAAATTTCCGGCGCTATCATGGAGATCTCTCCAAAATTTGTTGCCGGTGGAGTTTTCAGCGCGGGCGAAACCCTGTTGGGAATCGATCCGACGAATTATGAGGTAGCAGTCAATCGGGCCGCGGCGATCCTGGTGCAGCGTCAGATCGAGTTCGATGGTGCAGAAAAACTACGCAGTCAAGGGTATCGCGCGGAGTCTGAGTATGCCTCTGCTGCAGCGGCGCTTGCCGCGGCGGAAGCGGAACTCGTTAACGCGCGACGCAACCTCGAACGCACCCGAATCAGCCTGCCATACGACGGAATGGTCCGCAGCAAAGACGCCGATCTTGGCCAGTATGTCAATCCAGGCACTCGCCTTGGAATCACCTTTTCCACGGATGTAGCGGAAGTTCGCTTGCCAATGAATGACCAGGATCTAGCGTTCGTGAACCTCCCTAGTGCCGATGACATTCGGAAGTCCGGCGCCCATGACGGGCCGCATGTTGAGCTAAGCGCAGTTCAGCAGGGTAAGCCCCGCACTTGGCAGGCGAGAATTGTACGGACGGAAGGTGTTGTCGACGAACAGAACCGCGTGACCTATGCGGTGGCGCGGGTTGAAGACCCATATCGGTTATCCGGAAGCGCAGATCACGAGACGGCGCTACCGATGGGCACATTTGTTGCGGCAACGGTCGCAGGGGGAACCGTCAACGACATAGTCCGTGTTCCACGAATCGCGTTGCGGGCGAACAATCAGGTGATGTTCGTGGATGAAGACAATCGAATCCGTGTGGACAATGTCGATGTCATTCGAGCTGACGGGGAGTACGCCTACCTGTATGCCAGCTCTCTGCCAGCGCATCGGATCAGCATGACGGTCATCGAATTGGCGATCAATGGGATGGTGGTCCGAACCACAGACGTGCTCGACAATACATCTGGCAAGGGGTCGTCCGGTACCCAGGTTGCTGAAGGGCCCAGGGAATAAAGCGGGGCGGTAGATATGAACCAGCCCAGAGAAACCTCGCAAACAGGATTGATCGCCTGGTTTGCAAAGAATCATGTCGCGGCCAATCTGCTGATGTTCCTGATCATTGCCTTCGGGATCGTTTCATCGCTCACTATTCGCAAACAAACCACGCCTGATTTCGAACTCAATATGATCCAGGTGCGTGTGCCGTACTTGGGCGCCGCGCCGCAGGAAGTTGAGGAAGGGGTCGTCATCAAGGTTGAAGAGGCCATCCAGGACATACAAGGAATTGTCGAGATCAATTCCCGCGCGTTCGAAGGCAATGGCAATGTCACGATCGAGGTGGCATCCGGGGAAGATATCAACGAGATCCTAACGGAGGTCAAGACCAAGGTTGATGCCATATCGACGTTTCCTGCCCTGACCGAAAAGCCGATTATTTACAAACAAGAAGTGCCGATACCTGTGATTTTTCTGACGGTTACCGGTGACCTTAATGAATATGCACGCAAGGAAATCGGACTCGAGATTCGAGATGAGCTGATACGAATTCCGACGATCAATCAGGTACAAATCCTCGGTGATCGGGACTACGAAATTAGCATTGAAGTGTCCGAGCATATCCTTCGTCAGTACGGACTCACAATGAGTGAGATTTCGCAGGCAATACGCGCATCGTCCGTTGATATACCCGGAGGCGCCATTCGGACTGAGGGCGGCGACATTCTCCTGCGCACGGAAGGACAGATCTATACGGGGCATGAGTACGCGCAGCTTGTTTTGCGTACCTATCCCGACGGCACTCGTCTGACGCTTGGTGATATCGCCACCATTCAGGATGGTTTTGTCGAGACCAACGGATACGCTCATTACATGGGGGAACCGGCATCATCGATGCAGGTGATGGCCATCGGCCAGCAAAACGAACTTGCGACCGCGGCGGCCGTCAGGGAGTATGTCGCCGACAAGCAGGAGACGCTGCCGGTCGGTATCAACATCGAGATCTGGGGGGATCGATCTTTCTACCTGCAGGATCGGTTGGACATGATGTTTGCCAACATGTTGCAGGGTGCATTACTGGTTTGCATTATTCTGTCGCTTTTCCTGCGCATGAAAGTCGCAGGTTGGGTCCTCGTAGGCATACCGATCGCTTTTTTCGGTGCCATTTGGTTGATGCCACACGGGCCATGGCCTGTCTCCATCAATATGATCAGCCTGTTTGGCTTTATTCTTGTGCTAGGCATCGTGGTCGATGACGCCATCATCATCGGTGAGAGTATCTATACAAAGATACAGGCAGATGGGCACACGCTCGACAATGCGATCAGTGGGGCCCGACGCGTAGCGGTGCCGGCCACATTTGGCGTTCTGACGACCATTGCAGCCTTTGCACCTATGTTGTTTGTCGGTGGGATTGTTGGCCCCTTCTTCGAGGCAATGTCGGTCGTCGTGATTCTCTGCCTGCTGTTTTCTCTCGTTGAGTCGAAATTAATCCTGCCGACGCATCTTGCGCATATCAGGATAAAACCAATCGATGAGGATGACCTGTTCAATCCGAAGCGAAGAATTGGGTTTTTCGAACGCGTTCCGCGTTTCCTTACAAGGATCCAGTGCCGCGTTCAACATGGTCTGGAATCTCTGATCAATGAGTGGTATGCACCGACGCTCATAAAAGCTCTGCGTAATCGTGGGCTTACGTTCAGCATCTTTGCCGCAGTTCTGATCCTGACCGTCGGCATCATGAATAGCGGCATTACCAGGGTAGTCTTATTCCCGGATTTACCCAGCGACTTCATCAAAGTTGAGATGACGATGCAGAATGGCACCGCGCCGACCGTACGAGACGGTGCCTTGGCGCGTCTCGAACAAGTCGTATTCGATATTAACGACGACTATGTCGCAGAGGATCCGGGCGGGCCGGAACCCATCGACCACCTGATTGTGTTCACTAACGGTGACGTGGCGGGAGTAATTTTCGCCGAACTTTATCGTGGCGATGACCGTCCGCTTAGCAGTGATGAATTGATTGGGATGTGGCGTGATCGTGTAGGCGAAATTCCCGGCATGAAGGAACTGACATTTTCTGGCGCCACCAACATCGGCGGCGGCGACCCGGTCAGCTTTAAACTCACGGGGAACAACTTGATCGCGCTCGAAAATGCGGCTCGGGAACTCGAGGATAAACTCGCCGAGTATGCAGGTATCTTCGACATTCGGAATTCGTCCAACGCCGGTGGGCAGGAGATACGGCTGGAGATCAAGTCCGAGGCTGAGGCTCTTGGGCTGACCATGTCATCGCTCGGTCGCCAGGTGCGCCAGGCCTTTTATGGCGAAGAAGCACAACGGATTCAGCGGGGGCAGAACGAACTCAAAGTGATGGTTCGCTATCCCCTCGAGGACCGGCAATCGATCGCCGATCTGGAGAATATGCGGATCCGGACGCCGGATGGCGCTGAGGTCCCGTTCAGTTCAGTAGCGGAGGTTTCTTTCGGGCAAGCTTATTCAAGTATCACGCGCCAAAATCGAAAGCGAGCGGTAACTGTGTCCGCCGACATTGATGAAGAGAGTGTCGAGCCTGGTGAGGTTATTGATGACATTACCGACAATTACATTCCGGAATTGTTGTCACGTCATCCTGGTGTTGAATACGGTCTCGAGGGTGCGAGCCTTGAGGAACTCGAGTTCGTTGGGAATATCACAGTGGCCTCCATTGCAGCGATGTTCCTCATCTACGCCTTGATTGCTATTCCGTTACGCTCTTATGTGCAGCCGCTAATCATTATGTCTGTCATTCCTTTTGGCATGATTGGTGCCGTGTTCGGTCATATCATCATGGGCAAAGCACTCAGCATGTTCTCGCTGTTCGGGCTGATTGCATTGGCAGGCGTGGTGGTGAATGACAGCCTGATTCTGATCGATTTCATCAACCAAGCACGACAGAAAGGTATCGATCGCTATGAAGCTGTCGTGCGTTCCGGGAAGGAACGCTTCCGGCCCATTGTTTTAACATCGTTGACGACAGCGGCGGGATTAATGCCTATCATGCTGGAAACCAGCATGCAGGCACAGTTTGTAATCCCTATGGCGATCTCCCTGAGCTTCGGGATTCTGTTCGCGACGGTCATTACGTTATTCCTGGTTCCGTCGCTTTATCTGCTGCAACAGGACTTTGGCCGTGGCCTGGCCGATTTGAAGAATTTGTTGCTTGGCAGAGATCCGGTGCCGGTCTCCAAGGGAATGGTCGCAGTGACTGATGGGTCACTGGACTATACTAGCGACGATCCGCATCCGATCCTGATGTTGGATGGCAAGTCGGACGACTAGCGCCTGAGGATCGCGAACCAGCGCGCAATATTTAAGAGACTCATTAGCGACGCGGAAACATAAGTGAAGGCGGCCGCCTTTAGTAATTTTCGTGCGTGACGCTTATCAGAGTCGATTAGAATCTTGTTTTCGTCAAGCATTGGCAAGGCGCGATTGAAGCTGGCGTCAAACTCGGTCGGTAGTGTCACCATGTGAACGAGAGTGGATGTTCCCATGGTCATCAGGCCACCGAGAAACACCAGGATGCCAAGGCCGGGCACGCGCGTAATTGCCCCAATAAACGGTGAGACCATCAGTATTAAGGCGCCCAGTTTTTCGAACTTCTGCGTAACCCTGACGAGGTGTGTCCGGTATCGCAGCGGTTTATAGCCCTTGTGATCCTGGAGTGCGTGCCCGACTTCGTGGGCTGCGACAGTTATGGCGGTTAGTGATCGTCCGTTGAATTTGTCAGGTGTCAGACGAACCATTTTAGCTTGAGGGTCGTAGTGATCACCCTGGTCGGTCTCCTCGACGCCTACTCTGTCCATTCCATATCGATCGAGCAGGTCCCGGGCAAGTTCCGCTCCTGTGCCCGAGTAGCGATCATCAGGATGGGAATACCGAGTGAGTACACGCTGCACCCAAACGCCGGGTAGGAAGATAATGGCCACGATGATGAGGCCGAAGATCATAAACGCCATAGTGTTCTAGTTTACGCGAATACCTGCACATCGGAGGGCGCTCAGCCTGGATTAGCTGGAGTAACGGACTTCGTAGTTACTCGGCTGGAGATACGGCGGTCATTCGCTATCGTTAGTGTGTTGTTGAACGCACAGCAGCGGTCAGGGTTAGGGAAGATCCCGCCGGCGAAGACGCGACCTTCGTATCGGCGGGATTGGACCTTTCAGGCGAACAACGTGCTCTAAGGCGCGCCTGGCTTGGCGTTACTGACTAACGCGTTGCTGCTATATCCATGATCGTGTACCAGACAAACTGCACGAGCTGAACAACTGATTCTTCTGAAACACGTTCGTTGTCACTGTGAGCGCCATTGCCGCTATTGATCTCTTCGATGCTTCGGGTGGCACCGATGCCGTAGGATGGCACACCCATGGCGCGTACCTGCGCCATGTCGGTTGCACCGGTGGACATGCTTGGAATGATAGACGCATCCGGATACATACGTCCTGCTACGCGTTCGATCGCCTGGAACATTTCGTTATCGACCGGTGACGGTAATGATTCTGGCCTGTATATACGCTCGGGAACGATCTCGACGTTCGGGTCATCGATGATTTCACGCATTTGGTCGTAAAACGCATCAACGTCTTCATCGGGCAGCATTCGGATATCCAGTATTGCGGACGCTTCTGATGGGATGACATTTCTCCGGAAGCCGCCATCGACGACCGTCGGTACAACGGAGGTACGCAGGACCGAATAGTGATACGGGTAGTTTTCGAGGAACCAGTCCTGGATCTCATCCGTAAACTCCGGATTGTCGACATTACGATAACGCCATTCGTCTTCACCGCTGGACATCAACGCCATTCGCTCGAAGTAGGTTCTGGTCGTGTCGTTCAGACGCATTTCGGTACGCCAGTCACCCATTTTCGCGACTGCCCTTGCCAGGGCTGTGACCGGGTTGTCGACACGTGGCACAGAACCGTGTCCGGCCGTACCCCGTGCGACCAATGTGGCTCGACGCGGTTTCTTTTCGGCCGTTTGGACGCCGAAGACTGTCACCCCGTAATCACCGAGAATATTGCTGCCTCCTTCGGCGAGGCAAAATTCCGCCTCAATCTTGTCCCAGTGGTTGGCCACCATGTAGTTGATGCCAACTTCCGGTGTACCTTCTTCGCCTGACTCAGCGAGGAAAATAATGTCCCGATCCAGCGCTACATCATAGCGTTTGAGTAACTTTAGGAGCATTAGTCCAGCGGTGACATTGTCCTTGTCATCCAGTGTCCCGCGGCCGTAGATCCAGCCGTCTTTTCGGAGGCCACCAAAAGGATCTTCACTCCATCGTTCCCGCTGAACACCCACGACATCTGTGTGTCCCATAATCAGGATTGGGCGCTTCGAGCCATTGCCGTTGATTCGGGCGACCAAGTTGGCCCGATCCGGGTCCAGAGCGAACAATTCCGAGTCGATATCATCTTCGGCAAGTGCTGCTTTGACATAGTTGGCAGCAGCGGTCTCGTTACCAGGTGGGTTGGTCGTATCGATCTGGATCAGGTTCACTAGGTGATTGATGGCTTCCTCGCCGACCGCATCCCAGTCGATGAGGTACTCGTCCTGCGCCAATAGTGCCGTGGGGCAGAGCAAAAACAGAACCGCTAGCAGACGGGGCATCATGAACCTCCTATTCGTTATTTGTGGTCAAGTGTATAGCAAATCATGCGAGCTGCCAGTCTTACACATCATCCGGTCAATTCTGCTGCAATTCTCGCTAACCTTCCGTGAAAAAGGGGATCACAGAATGAAAATATATATCGGAATCACCACAGGTATATTTCTTGCGGTCGCAGGAACCACGTTCGCACAAGAGGAAACCGATGGTGCTGATATCGTACACGAGCCGGCGCCGACACGGTTCGTCACTGAGCATCGCGGGCGTTTTAATGGTCAGTTGATTGAGTACACAGCTACAGCTGGAGAGACCTATCTTCGAGATAAGGCAGGCGAACCGACGGGCTCGATATTCACCTTTGCCTACACCAAAACCGACCTAGCGGAAGGCGAGCAAAGACCGGTCACGTTTCTCTGGAATGGTGGGCCCGGCTCCGCATCGTTATGGCTGCATATGGGGACGTATGGCCCGAAGCGGGTGTCGGTGCCGAGCGATGCCGGCTATCCGGGATCGCCGCCGTACCGTCTTATCGATGCCCCTGAGACGATACTCGACGTTACGGACCTGGTCTTTGTCGACCCGGTTGGCACTGGCTTTTCTCGCGCGATTGGCGAAACTGAGAGCAAAGCATTCTGGGGCCTCAATGAGGACGCCAAGAGTATGGCGGACTTCATTCATACCTGGGTAACAGAGAACGGTCGCTGGAATTCCCCGAAGTTCCTGCTCGGTGAAAGTTATGGGACGACCCGGGCCGCCGCAGTAGCTAAGATTCTCGAAGCAGACCTGATGTTGGCGCTGAATGGCATCATTTTCGTGTCGCAAGCGCTCGACTACCAGGGCTCGACACCCTACGTGCGTGACAACATCATTGCGCACATCACCTACATTCCGACGATGTCTGCTGCCGCCTGGTACCACGACAGGGTCGAACCGCGCCCCAAAAGCCTCGAGTTGTTTCTCGACGAATCCCGACGCTTCGCCACCGATGAATTGTTGCCGGCGTTATTTAAAGGTAATGCAATCAGCCTGGAGGAGCGTGCTGTCGTCGCAGATCGCCTCGCGTACTTCACCGGACTGAGTCCTGAATACGTCGAACGGGCCAACCTGCGCGTACAGGGAACGCGCTTCGCAAAGGAACTGTTGCGTAACGAGGGTCTTGCCATCGGCCGTCTCGATGCGCGCTACACGGCGGATGAAATCGATGATCTCGATGCCGATCCTGAAGAAGACGCGGCAAGTAACGCAATCTCGGCTGCGTTCAAGGCGACGCTGAT
>JAQWSV010000156.1 GCA_029243005.1 Woeseiaceae bacterium | reverse complement strand
ACGTTCTCGATTATCAACCTAGCGATCGTCGACGGTCAGCCACGCACTCTGCCATTCAAGCAGATGCTTGAGTGTCATCGTGACCACCGCGTTGATGTGATCACGCGGCGCACGCGTTACTTGCTACGCAAGGCCGAAGATCGCCTGCACATTCTCGATGGTCTGCGCCTCGCGGTGGGCAACATCGATGAGGTCATCAAGATCATTCGCAATGAGGACGAGCCGAAGCCCGTCCTGATGAAGAAGTTCAAACTTTACGATATCCAGGCCGAGGCCATCCTCAATCTGCGTCTTCGGAACCTCGCGAAACTGGAGGAGATGAAGATCAAGGGAGAGCAACAAGAGCTTAACGACGAACGGAAGACACTCGAGCAAATCTTGAAAAGCGCCGCGCGACTGAAAACCCTGATCAAGAAAGAGATTCTTGATGATGCCGAGAGCTATAGCGATGATCGGCGGACCGAAATCGTCGAGCGCGAGGCGGCCCAGGCGCTGGATGAGACCCAACTGGTCGCCAGTGAGCCTGTCACTGTTGTACTGTCCAAACGTGGCTGGGCGAGGGCGGCGAAAGGCCACGACATCGATCCCCTGGCGCTTAGTTACAAGTCGGGTGACGGTTACCTGGCGGCAGCACAGGGACGAAGCAATCAGCTTGCCATGTTTATCGACAGTACCGGTCGCGTCTACAGTTGCCTGGCGCAGACACTGCCATCAGCGCGCGGTCAGGGCGATCCGCTTTCGGGGCGCTTCAAGCCGCCGGACGGGTCGGAATTTTGCGGCACGTTGATCGGTGAGGGTGATGATCGCTACTTGCTCGCCAGCGATGCCGGCTACGGCTTCTTAGCCAAGCTTGATGATCTCGTGACCCGTAACAAAGCGGGTAAGCTCGTCTTGCGAGTTCCCGCCGGCGGCAAGGCGGTGGTGCCATCCCTGGTACCGGGGTCCGCTGAATGCCTGATCGCGGGTGTTTCGTCGATCGGGCGCCTGTTGTGTTTCGAAATGGATGAGTTACCCGAATTGGCCAAGGGCAAGGGCAACAAACTCATCAATATCCCGACGAAAGCCTACAAGGCTGGAGATGAAACGCTCGTCGCCGCCTGCGTGATACCCAATGGTGGCAATCTCCAGGTGCATACGGCGACACGTAAGATGACGCTGAAGTGGAATGACCTTGATAACTATTACGGCGAACGTGCGTTACGCGGTCGCTTGCTGCCGAAGGGCTGGCGGAAGGTCGAACGCCTGATCGCCGAAGTCCCGGAATAGACGCTCGCGCCGGGACTATCGCTGTTCTGCATAATTTCGGTGTTGAACCGAGAGTAAGACAAATGGTGGCGGACGTCGCACGGCGAATACCGCCGCACGTTGAATAAAAGTGATTACCTGGAACCGACCGCTTCCAGAGTAGTGGTTATCTGCACAGGTTCCTGCAGAATGACTTCGGGTTCGTGCACGTAATGGCCTTGCATGAAGTGCACTCCGGCTTGAAACAGGACAGCCATGGCATTCGCGTTTTCAACGCGTTCAGCGATGGTTGCGATATTGCGCTCTACGGCAGATTGCGCCAGCAAACGAACGGATTCCTGTAATGTTGTATCGGTCATGAGGGAATGCATCACCTCGCCATCGATCTTAATGAAGTTGGGTTTCAGAATGTCGAGAATCTGGAATCGATTCTTGTCCACGCCGTAATGTTCCAGCGCAAATTGAACGCCAGCCTCTTGCAGTGCCTCGGACATCGCTTTGGTATCCTTGATGTACTTGGCGGCTTCCTGTTCCGGAATCTGCATAACCAGCTTCGCTGGATCCACCTTCAAGGATCGAGTCTGCTCGGTGATCCAGTCGACCAGCGAGCTGTCCTGTATGGATTGTCGCGACATACGCACAAACACACGTTCGGCATCATGCTCTTTGCAGAATTCAAGCGAAGATTTGATTATCCACCGGTCGATGACCGTCATCAGGTTGTTGCGCTCCGCCGCTGGTAGAAGCTCTGATGGCAAAATCGAGTGGCCCTTTTCGTCAATCATTCGAATCAGAATGTCGTACATCTTGCGGGTATCGCTACGCAGCCCGGCGATGGGTAACTGTGCCAGTTGGAAACGATTGTCGGCCATCGCGGCTTTGATTCTCTGAATCCAGATCTTGTCGTGCTTCTTGATGCGCGTGTCGACGTCTGTCGAGTAGCGAAGTGCTGCAGTATTGCCACCATAGTCCTTGCCGGTTGCGTGAGCTTCAGCGGCCGCGGAGACGAGCTCTTCCAGTGTCGAAAATGCGTCGCTAACTCCAACCACGCCTACCGTGCAGGTAAGTTTGACTTTGGTATCGCCAATCGTAAATTCATGATTTTTTATGTGCTCAACGAGCTGCTTGCCCCATGCTTCGGCATCGCGCTCATTGCCGCGTTCGATCAACGCCATGATGGCCGTGCCTTCGAAGCGACCCGCGACATCCCGGTAATGCATTTGCTTGCGACTCTCTTCAGAGAACTGCACAAGAACTTCCTCAGAGTCGAGAATGCCAACGGCGCGCCGGATCTCGGAGAAATCATCAGGCTTGATATAGGCCAGCGCGTACAGGCCGGACTTCGGTTTGTGTTTCAGCCGCTTCGTTACGCGCTCAAGGAATTGTGCACGATGATACAACAGGGTCGTAGGGTCACGCTCAAGCGCATCATGTACGAGCCTGGCGGGTTCCTGGACAACGTGTGCGGGCGGATCAATTCGAATCTGTACGTGCGTCCCGTCGTACAAGTTGGCAAGCTGAAAGGAAAGCTCGAGGTCGTTCTCGTCACCTACGACCTTGTTTGATTTCGCTGCAAGAAGCTCCCCTTTCTGCCACTTGCCGGCGGCGGTGGCGACTAAGGCACCCTTGACGGCCGTGCGACTTTCCTCACGGAAATGATCCATCAAAGGCATTCCCACGACATTACCTTTGTCGCCCGCGGCAAAGAGTTTGAGCCATGCGTTGTTGACGTCGGTTACGATTCCCTCCTGCACATAGGCAATAGCCGTGCTGGAGTTCTGCATGTAATCGTGTAGCTGCTTACGATATTCCGTCGTGGATATCAGGGTATTGTTGAGGGCGCACTCCATTCGGTACGCTCGGAGTTCTCGATTGACAACAGCTAGCAGTCGCGCCTTTTGTTCGATTGACACAAGGTCACAGGCGCCATTCTTCATGACTCGCAGGATTGAGACCTCATCTGCTTCTTGTCCGATCGCGATAACCGGCACTTCGGGTATGAAATCGTTTTTTTGCTTGATGACCTGCCGAACATCATCGCTATAGTTGTCAACACTCAGTATTATGAGTTCGATGGATTCTTCACCGAGAGCGTCCACAAAGTCCTCGGACGTAGCTATCCAGAGGCAATGTGCCGCATGACCGGCATCTCGCAAACAGATATTGACGAATTCAGCGTCGTCCTGATTACGCGACAGTACAGCGATTGATATGTGGTGCTTATCGGTCAAAAAACGCCCCTGATATTCCATGCGCAGGAGTGCCCCAGGTCCCTAGGAGCAACGAATCAAGTCTAACTAGATAGGATTGAGTGGTTCCTCATGTAGTGCCAAAACCGTGACGGGAATCAACAAATCCATCTAGTTTGGGTGTCCGAGTTGGCGTTTTGGTCGGTTTTCCGCCAAATGGCTCCTGCAGGCCAGGTGTTCGGGGCCCTTAATTTTTCGGGCATTCAAGGGTAAAATTGCGCCCCCGGGGCGATGGTCCGGGTAACAAGTCACCAGCATCGTTAGGCCGGGAATTACCCGGTTCCAGGTACCCTAGATGGCCAGCTACAACACAAACGAATTTCGCTCCGGTCTTCGCATCATTATCGATAGCGACCCCTACATCATCGTCGAAAACGAGTTCGTCAAACCGGGCAAAGGCCAGGCGTTCAACCGCGTTCGGATTAAGAATCTTAAGACCGGCAAGATCGTCGATAAGACATTCAAGTCCGGCGACAGTGTCGAGGCAGCCGACGTTATGGACATGGAGATGCAATATCTTTATTCGGACGGGGAGTTCTGGCATTTCATGGTGGCCGATACCTTCGAGCAGTATGCCGCTGATGCGAAGGCCATCGGCGATGCAAGCAACTGGCTGACCGAGCAGGATGTTTGCCAGGTCACCTTGTGGAACAACGAGCCCCTGATCGTGTCAGCGCCAAATTTCGTTGAGCTCGAGATCATCGAAACCGACCCCGGCGTTCGTGGTGATACGGCGAGTGGTGGTGTAAAGCCGGCAACCCTGTCGACTGGCGCTGTTGTAAGGGTCCCGTTGTTTATTGAACAGGGCCAGGCGATTCGTGTTGATACCCGTTCTTCCGAGTACGTGAGTCGCGTTAAATAAAGCCATAGCCGGCTGATGCATCAGGCGAAAGCCGTCTGACAAAAGATGCACACAAAGCTTCGACACCTGCCTGGTCCTCGGCACTGAATCTGCCGGTCAACGGACTGTCAATGTCTAGCACACCGATGACACCGCGATAGTCGATCAGCGGCACAACCAGTTCCGAGTTTGAGGCCAGATCGCAGGCGATATGGTCTTCGAATACGTGTACATCGGCGACCCGTTGCGTCACGGCTTCCTGTGCGGCTGTGCCACAGACGCCCTGGCCGAAAGGAATGCGGATACAGGCTGGCAGCCCCTGAAATGGCCCGAGAACCAGTTCGTTGCCGCGTGTGACGTACAAGCCGAGCCAGTTGATATCCGGCATCTCCGAATAGATGAGCGCGACAAAGTTGGCGCTCATGGCCAGCGCGTCGCTGTCAGTATCGGCGAGTGTCTCAAACTGCGACTGAAGTCGCGCATAGTCAACGGTCACTTCGGCCCCCAGGCAGGAATGTCATGACGTTTGCAATATCGTCGTGACCTTCGGCGATCATCAGCAGTCGGTCAAGCCCCAGCGCAACACCCGCGCACGGAGGCAAGCCGGATCGCAACGCATTGATCAGGTGATCATCTATTGCGACGTCTGGTTTACCACGTGCAGCGCGCAATAGTCGTTCTTTCTCAAAGCGTTGTAGCTGGACGTCAGGATCCGTGAGTTCGACAAAACCGTTGGCGAGTTCGATGGACCCGCGATAGAGCTCGAAGCGTTCGGCGACGGTCGGATCGTCAGGGCAAAGGCGCGCCAGCGATGCCTGACTTGCCGGATAGTGAAAGATGACAGTCAGGCCGTTGTCGGTAAAATGCGGCGCGACAAGCGTGGCCATCGCGAGATTGAGCCAGGCGTCATGGTCTTCACCGATGGATGCTCGTAGTTGCGCATCGGCATTCAGCAGGTCAGCGAGCCGGTCGCAGGATGCCGTCAGTGGATCGATCGACAATGTTTCAACGAAGATGTCCGAATAGCTGACGATTCTCTGTTGTCGCGCTCCGTCCGCACCGAGCATTTCAGTCACCAGGTCAAGGCAGTCGGCAATGATGTCGTTGAGACTAAAGTCAAGCCGATACCACTCAATCATGGTGAATTCGGGTTGATGCATGGGTCCCGATTCACCATCGCGAAAAACACGGCAGACCTGGTATATGTCCTGAAAGCCAGCTGCGATCAGCCGCTTCATCATGAATTCCGGGGAGGTATGCAGATACACTGCCTGATCGCCAAGCATCGCCGGCACACTTTCGATGTTTGGGTCGGTTACACCGGTTGAGGACAGGGCGGGTGTAAACACCTCGAGTACGTTTTGCGAGGCAAAATACTGGCGTGCCTTATCGATCGTCGACGCGCGGGCGAGCGCCATTTCGACACCCGACGTCGGCATCCAAGTCATGTGCCGTCCGTGAATCGGCCGATCGTTTCACCCATACGAAGTGTCTGACCGGCACCAAGCATCGCAAAAGCATCGCCGGACCCGGGCGGCGTAATCAGTATGACCGTCGAACCCATGTTGAACCACCCGAGTGTGTCGCCTCTGGCGAAATCGTATTTCACCTGTAATGCATTGAGGTTGAATGCTTCGACGACACCCATCTTGCGCGGCCGGATATCACCTGTCCAGATCGTGTTGATTGTGCCGACATTCAATGCCCCGACAAAAAGCAGGATCATCGGCCCGAATTCCGTATCGAGGTGGCAGGCGACGCGCTCGTTTCTGGCAAACAGCTGCGGCAGCTGCCGCACGGTCGCGTCGTTTACGCTATAAAGCGCGCCAGGGATATAGCGAATGGCAGTCAGTTTGCCCGCAACAGGAGCGTGCACCCGATGGTAATTGTAGGGCGCAAGATAAATTGTTGCGAAAGCGCCTCCGACGAAACGTTCAGCATCCACCGTGTCCGACGCCAGCAGGTCGGGCAGGGAGTAATGGTGGCCCTTAGCTTGGATCAAATGCTCGCCATCGAGTGCGCCGGCCGCACTGACGGTGCCGTCGACCGGTGACACGATGTCGTCAGAATTCTCGCTGACGGGTCGCGAACCGTCGGCGAGCGCACGAATAAAAAAATCATTAAATGTCTTATAGCCGTCAGGTACCGGGTGCAGTAGTTGTTCGGTGTCGACGTGATACAGCCGGATAAACTGGCGAATAAGGAAGTTTTTTATAGTGACCTGCCGAATCCGCGTGATCCGGTAAACGAGCGCCGTCATCAGGTACCTGGGCAACAGGCACTGCAGGGCAACAAACAGTTTCGCGGTGATCTCGGGCATCCGACTTGTTTCCAGGCTTATTCGGTGGGCACGCGACTCTGCAGGGTCGCACTGACCAGGAGCAAGCCTTCGTTGTATTCGATTTCCAGCGTGACGGGTGACCCGGCCTTTGCGTCGGGTTTGGCACCCATCAACATCAGGTGTTTGCCGCCGGCAATGAATTCGGTGGCGCCATCTGCCGGGATTTCAACATGCCCCAGTTGATTCATACGGGATATACCCTCGGCATCGATGTGGGTCTCGTGCATCTCGATGCGGTCAAACTGCGAGCTGCGAAAGGCGCTGATTAGTATGGATGCGTCGCCGTTATTGCTGATCGTCATATAGGCGACGCCGGCGCTACTGCCCGGGATGGGCGCGAGAATCTGAACGTCACTAATGACAACGGGTGATTCTGCGTCCGGCTGGCAGGCACCCAGTCCGGCAAGCAGCAGAATCACCCATACTGGCAGGCGAATCATCCGGCATCCATCAGGAGTGGCACGTCATGAACGAAGCTCGCCACATTCTGGGGAGGACCAAACAGTGCTCGCCACTCAGCGGCACTGTCGATCAAAAGAACGAATGACGAGTGATCGACGTTATAGTTGCTGCCCGCTTCACCTGAACGCGCAAGATAGATGCCCAAGGGTCGTGTCAGCTTCTTGAGCTCGGCCATCTCACCGGTCACCCCGACAACGTCATCACCGAAATTAGCGACATAGCGCCGGAGTACGTCCGGCGAATCCCGTTCCGGGTCGACGCTTACGAGGACAATTTGCGGGAATTGGCCGCCATCTGCAATCACGCGATCACGCGCAATCGACAGTTGCTGAAGAGTGGCAGGGCAGATATCAGGACAGTTCGTAAAACCGAAGAAAACGATCTGCCAGCCGCCGCGGAAGTTTTCGCGTGTATATGGCTGACCCTGGTGGTCCAGCAACGCGAAGTCGGGCAGCGGTCTAGGCATCGGCAAAATCGTCGCCTTCACAGGTTCCTGCGATGCGCCGTTGATTGCCAAGAAAAGGATGATACTGCCACCGGTCACGCCGATAACCAGGAAACCGATCGCAACTAATTTTTTCAGAGAACTCATGATGGCGGCATTCTAACCTGATTTGTCGACACACGATTTGCGATGCGTCAGTACGCCTCTACCGATAGACTCTGTTGTCTGAATGATGCAATAAGCGTGTGGAATGAAATGACAACGGTCGGGTTCATCATCGAGGAAATTACCGGCATTTTTGCCGAGGCCAGCCTAGTCTATGGACATGGCACGGACAATCCGCTGGATGAGGCTGGATATTTGGTGTTCGGCATTCTCGACCTGGACCACGTAGACCCAGCATCGGTCTACGGCCAGGCAGTGTCAGCGGAGACCGCGGGTGCCATCCGGCAAATTGCCAGTCGGCGGATCGAGGAGAGGATTCCGGTCGCCTACCTTTTGAACAAGGCCTGGTTCGCGGGCATCGAGTTTTACGTCGACGAACGTGTCCTCGTGCCGCGGTCGCCATTGGCGGAGCTCATCATCGACGGCTTTGCGCCGTGGATTTCTGCACAGTCTGTCCGGACGGTGTTGGACCTAGGTACAGGTAGCGGCTGCATTGCCATTGCCAGCGCACTTTATTGTGAGGGAGCGACTGTTGATGCAGTCGATCTGTCAGCCGACGCCCTCGAAGTTGCAGGGATCAACGTCGACAAACACCGGCTGGCTGACCGTGTGCGGCTGGTTCGCTCAAATTTCTTTAGTGATCTGGTGCCGTGTCGTTATGACGTAATCGTGAGCAACCCGCCCTATGTAAACGCTGAAGATATGAATACGCTGGCGCCCGAATACGGTCACGAGCCGGGAATCGGGCTGGATGCCGGTGCCGATGGTCTGGATTCGGTGAAATCTATCCTGCATGATGCTCCGGATTACCTAGCGGAAAACGGCATACTGGTCGTCGAGGTAGGCAACAGCCAGCCCGCACTGGAAGCGCGTTTCCCGGAATTGCCATTTACGTGGCTGGAATTCGAAATGGGCGGGCAGGGTGTATTCCTGCTGACTAGGGCCGATCTCGATCGATTTCAGTCCAATGATTAAAGAACAGGAACATGTCAGGCAATAGTTTCGGACGATTATTCACCGTGACCACCTTCGGGGAAAGTCACGGCCCGGCGATGGGCTGCGTGGTCGATGGCTGTCCGCCTGGTATGGCGCTGTCGGAAAGCGATATCCAAGTGGACCTGGAACGCCGCCGACCTGGTAAATCCCGTCATACGACAGCCAGGCAGGAACCCGACCAGGTTCGAATTCTGTCTGGTGTTTTTGAAGGAGTGACGACGGGCACACCGATCGGGCTCTTGATCGAAAACGTTGATCAGCGCTCGCACGATTACTCGAAGATAAAAGACAAGTTCCGGCCTGGCCATGCTGACTACACCTACCAACAAAAGTATGGCATCAGGGACTATCGCGGCGGAGGGCGTTCGTCAGCTCGCGAGACCACCATGCGGGTTGCCGCCGGTGCGATCGCAAGAAAGTACCTTGCGGAATGCGAAGGCGTTCGGATCGCGGGGTATGTGTCTCAGCTTGGCTCGATTGAACTCGCAGCGACGGATTTCGATGCCGTAGCGAACAATCCTTTTTTCTGTGCCGATCCAGACAGACTGCCCGAACTCGAAGCTTTGATGGATGCGTTGCGGGAGGAGGGTGACTCAATCGGTGCGAAAATCAGTATCCTCGCAAGCAATGTGCCGCCCGGTCTCGGCGAGCCGGTCTTCGACAAACTGGAAGCCGATCTTGCGCATGGCCTGATGAGTATCAACGCAGTAAAGGGTGTCGAACTTGGCGCCGGTTTTGCGGCGGTCAGCCAGCGAGGCAGTGAGCACCGCGATGAAATTTTGAGCGACGGATTCGTAAAGAACGATGCTGGTGGCACGCTGGGCGGCATTTCTTCAGGTCAGGACATTCTTGCCAGCATTGCTCTGAAACCGACGTCGAGCATCAGCCAGCCCGGGCAGACGATTGACAAGAAAGGCAAAGAATCCGAGATTTCGACCATTGGTCGTCATGATCCCTGCGTGGGCCTTCGCGCAACGCCGATTGCAGAAGCGATGGTCGCACTGGTGCTGATGGACCACTACCTTAGGCACCGCGCACAGAATGCCGATGTTGAGTCAGTGACGCCCGTCGTGACTGACACAGCCGAATAATCCCCTCTTTCAAGGAAGAAAGCCCGATGCCTGATACTTACGATATAGCTGTCGCCGGCGCCACTGGCGTTGTCGGCGAGGCCCTGTTCGACATTCTCAAGCAACGCAAATTTCCGATTGGCCGGATCTATGCGCTGGCGAGCGAGCGGTCGCTGGGCAAGACAGTCATGTTCGGCAACCGCAAGATTGACGTTGAGGATCTTGCGGAGTTTGATTTTTCCCGGGTCCAGATCGGATTTTTTTCTGCAGGTGCTTCGGTGTCCGATGTATACGCGCCGAAGGCGGCCGAGGCTGGTTGTGTTGTGATAGATAACACGTCACGATTCCGCTATGACGACCATATTCCGCTCGTCGTCCCGGAAGTCAATCCGGACAAGATTGTCGACTATACGAATCGCGGCATTATCGCGAATCCCAATTGTTCGGCCATCCAGATGGTGGTCGCACTCAAACCCATCTACGATGCTGTCGGTATCACCCGTATCAATGTTGCCACCTACCAGGCGGTATCGGGTGCCGGCCGCGTGGCAGTGGAGGATCTGGCGACGCACTCGGCGGCGATGTTGAACGGCAATCCGAAAGATCCCAAAGACAACGCAAAACTGGTCGCTTTTAATGCCGTGCCGCATATCGATGTGTTTCTGGACAATCGCTACACCAAAGAAGAGATGAAAATGGTCTGGGAAACCCAGAAGATAATGGGTGACTCGTCAATCGCTGTTAATGCGACAGCTGTACGCATTCCGGCGTTCTTTGGCCATTCCGAGGCGGTCCATCTCGAGACGCG
>JAQWSV010000151.1 GCA_029243005.1 Woeseiaceae bacterium | reverse complement strand
CCTGCCTCTAGTCGATCGGCGAATACCAATCATTGCTGATGATTATGTCGACCCGGAATTCGGCACTGGTTGTGTGAAGATGACACCCGCACACGATTTCAATGACTACGAAATCGGCAAACGTCACAGCCTCGAGTTGATCAACGTCCTCACCGACGATGCCGCCATCAACGAAAATGCACCGGAAGCCTATCGTGGACTGGATCGATTCGAGGCGCGCAAAAAGATCGTCGCGGACCTCGACGCGCTCGGCCTGCTGGAAAAGGTCGAAGACTATGAGCAGAAGCTTCCGCGTGGCGACCGCAGCGGCGCTGTCATTGAGCCCTACCTCACAGACCAGTGGTATGTCGACATTCAACCACTGGCCAAACCGGCGATAGAGGCCGTCGAGGACGGTCGGATACGTTTCGTGCCAGAAAACTGGTCCAAGACCTACTTCGACTGGATGTATAACATCCAGGACTGGTGTATCAGCCGGCAGTTGTGGTGGGGGCATCGCATTCCCGCCTGGTATGACGCCGACGACAACATCTACGTGGGACGCAATGAAGCAGAGGCGCGAGAGAAGCACGGGCTCGACGCATCGGTAGAGCTGCGGCAGGACGAAGATGTACTCGACACCTGGTTCTCGTCCGCACTGTGGCCATTCAGCACCCAGGGCTGGCCGGACGACACGGAGGCGCTGAAGACCTTCTATCCGGGACAGGTCCTGGTTACCGGTTTCGACATCATTTTCTTCTGGGTCGCGCGAATGATCATGATGGGCCTCAAGTTCATGGACGACGTACCCTTTCGCGAGGTCTACATTCACGGCCTGATCCGTGACCCAGACGGCCAGAAGATGTCCAAGTCCAAGGGTAATGTGCTCGACCCGCTGGACCTGATCGACGGCGTCGATCTCGATACACTAATCAGGAAGCGCACGACCGGGCTGATGCAAACGCATCTGCAGCCGAAGATCGAAGCAGCCACTCGCAAGCAGTTTCCCGACGGTATCGATGAATACGGTGCGGACGCTTTGCGTTTTACATTCGCGTCGCTTGCGACCACGGGCCGCGACATCCGTTTCGACTTGGGTCGAATAGAAGGCTACAAGAATTTCTGCAACAAGCTCTGGAACGCATCGCGCTACGTATTGATTAATACCGAGTCACTGGATGACGGCGACAAGGAACTCAGCATGGCAGATCGCTGGATCCTTTCGCGCATGCAAGACACCATCGCGTCCATTCACGAGTCGATGCAGAACTATCGCCTCGACCTGACCGCGCAGGCAATTTACGAGTTCACCTGGCACGAGTTCTGCGACTGGTATCTCGAGCTGTCGAAACCGGTGCTGCAATCCGATGAAACATCTGATGCGCAAAAGCGTGGCACGCGCAGGACCCTAATTGACGTACTGGAAGCTATCCTCCGGATGATGCATCCGTTGATGCCTTTCATCACTGAAGAAATCTGGGCGCAGGTAGCGCCGCGCGCAGGTATTGAAGGTGACACGCTCATGCACCGTCCGTTCCCCGAGCCCGATAATGCGTTGAAGGATGCTGACGCGGAAACGGAACTGGACTGGGTTATGCGCTTTATTCTCGGCATCCGACAGATTCGTGGCGAGATGGACATTTCACCGGGTAAGGCGCTACCGGTTTTGGTGGAAGGGGCCAGCGCCGATGACCTGCAATTCGCAGACGCGAATGAGTTGATCCTCGCGCGCGTTGGGCGTGTCGAATCCGTTACGGCGCTCCAGGATGGTGAAGACGCACCCCCGGCTGCCACGGCTCTTGTCGGCTCGATGCGCCTGCTCGTGCCGATGGCCGGGCTCATCGACGTAGAGGCCGAACGTGCACGAATCAGCAAACAACGAGACAAAGTCAATGCCGAGCTCGAAAAGGCCCGGGCGAAGCTCGCCAACGAAAATTTTGTCAACAATGCACCGGAATCCGTGGTCACTCAAGAGAAGGAGCGCGTCGCGGCGTTTGAGAAGCAACTTGGGCAGCTCGACGAGCAGCTCGATAGACTCGCGGCCCTGAAATCCGGTTAATTTGCAGATTAGTTCACAATCCGGGTCTCTTCGGGGTGCATTGAACCTCGCTTTTAGCGAATATTGGTAATAATCCATCATGGTGACCGGAGTACCTGATGCAGCAGGGCAGAACGCTGGAAAAACTGCCAATCGGCAGTGACAAGCGACGAGTCGCACTCGACCAGGCGCGTCTTTCGCTTAACGGCATAATCCTGGGCAAGGATGCAGAGGTATCTCTGGCTCTCACCTGCCTCCTCGCACGAGGCCACCTTTTGATCGAGGACCTGCCGGGACTTGGCAAGACCATCCTTGCGCAATCATTGGCACGCGTCTTGGGACTCAACTTTCAGCGTATTCAGTTCACCAGCGACCTGCTGCCGGCCGATATCGTCGGCGTCTCGATCTTTCGCCAGGAGAACGGCACCTTCGAATTCCAAGCAGGACCCGTCTTCTCAGAGCTCGTACTCGCGGACGAAGTCAATCGCGCCACGCCCAAGGCGCAGAGCGCGTTGCTGGAAGCGATGGAAGAAAAGCAAGTGTCTGTCGACGGACAGACGCATGCCCTGCCCGACCCCTATTTTGTTGTCGCAACGCAAAACCCGTCGGATCAAATTGGCACGTTCCCATTGCCGGAGTCGCAGCTTGATCGCTTCCTGATGAGAATCCAGCTCGGCTATCCGAATGAGGAAAACGAGCGCGCACTGCTGACCGGTGCCGACCGGCGCGAGCTTCTGCAGACAGTGGAACCGGAACTCAATCCCGAGACCTTGCTGGCGCTGCAAAAAGCTGCCGCCACGGTGCACATGACGGATCCACTCATAGACTATATCCAAGCACTGGTTCGATTCACGCGCGAATCACCCGACATTGAAACAGGACTGTCACCGCGCGGTTCACTCGCCCTTGCCGCGTCGGCTCGCGCGCATGCGTTTATCGAGAGTCATTCCGGCGTATTCCCGGACGACGTACAAGCTGTGTTTTCCTCCGTCGCCGGTCATCGACTAAAACCGGCCAGTAATTCCGCCTACCGAACACCTGCGGAACTGAGCCGTCACGTCCTCGATAACGTCGCTATCCCCTAGCGTCATGTTGAACGTCGTCTCAAGCGACGCAAGACATCGTTCCGGGATCACTGGAACGATGTTCCCATGAACCAGGTTCAATTCACCCTTGATGCGTTTAAGTTGTCCACCTATCGACGCAAAGTGCGCAATCATGTCCGACGATGGACCAAAAACCGCCAGGGCAGCGACAAGAATGTCACTCGACTGCATTCGCGACGAATCTACATCCTACCTACAACCGTCGGTCTGGTGTTCGGACTGATGACGTTCACGATGTTGCTGGGTTCGATGAACTACAACAATAACCTGTCATTCGTATTGACCTTTCTGCTCACAGGCATCGGTTTCGTGGCGATGCACCAGTGCCAGCGCAACCTGGTTGGCCTCGAAATCTCATTTGCCGGCGTTGACCCAGTCTTCGCCGGTCAGGCGGCTGAGTTCAAGATCGCCATTACAAACCACTCCAAGAATCGTCGTCCACATATGCAGATCTATTTCGACGGCATAGTCAGTCGCATCGACGACCTTGAAGCCGGCGAGAGTCGTGTCTTTTACCTTGAGATTCCGACCGAGCGGCGGGGACGTATGCGATTGCTGCGATTCGGTGTCAAAACGCTTTTCCCCTTCGAATTATTTCGCGCATGGACCTGGCTGCACATGGATCTTTCGGGGCTGGTGTACCCCAAGCCCGCGGATCAGGTGCCGGATCCGCCACCCACACAAACCGTGCACGGTCATCGGCAACACGATGCGCGCGGCGAAGAGGATTTTGCCGGCCTGCGTCGTTTTCACGAGGGCGACTCGCCACGCCATGTCGCCTGGAAGGCGTATGCACGTAGCGGTGACTTACTGTCCAAACAATTTTTCGGCGCAGACACGAGCAGCCAGTGGTTCGACTTCGATCATGTCCAGGCCGCCGACACCGAACAACGCCTGTCAGTGCTAACCCGGTGGATCATCGATGCCGACAGAACCCAGCGTGACTACGGTTTGCGGTTGCCGGGTCACGAGTTCAGCCCTGCGCATGGGGAGGCACACCGACACCGTTGCCTTGAAGCGCTTGCGTTCTTTGAGAACGATGACAAAGAGGTTGTATCGTGAGCAAGAGAACAGGCGCCGACGGATCGCTGCTCGCGAGTCTGCCATGGACGCTTGGGGCGCTCGCGTTCTCGGTGGTTCCTCACATCCAGTTCCTGCCTTCCTGGGTCACGTTTATCTTCCTGACCTGTTCGGCATGGCGCTACCAAGTCGAGCGCAAACGTTGGCGGCTGCCCCATGCCTGGCTGCGCATCGTGCTGGCACTTTTATGCTTTATCGGTGTTCTCGTG
>JAQWSV010000019.1 GCA_029243005.1 Woeseiaceae bacterium | reverse complement strand
TACCCGGCCAACAATCAGCAGCTCGCCGACCGCATCGCCCGGCTTAACGGCGCCATCTGTACCGAATTCCCACCGGGCACGCCACCAAGACGAGAGCACTTCCCGCAACGCAATCGACTGATCAGTGGTCTCAGCCTAGGCACGCTCGTAGTCGAAGCCGCACGCCGGAGTAGCTCCCTCATCAGCGCGAGACACGCCTCCGAACAGGGGCGCGAGATCTTCGCTATTCCCGGTTCGATACATAATCCGCTGTCGCGTGGTTGTCATAAACTCATCCGCCAAGGCGCGAAGCTGGTCGAGAGCGCCGATGACATCGTCAGCGAACTCGGACCGCTCGTGGAGCATCTGGTCCGGATTCCTGATGCAACGGCGCCTGCGGAAAAGACAGCTACACAGCCCGATACAGATTATGAAATGCTACTCGGCGCAATGGCTTTTGATCCTACGACGCCCGAAGACCTGGCCGACCGGTCCGGATTGACGATCGACCAGGTTTCCTCCATGCTTCTGATCCTGGAGCTTGAGGGCAAAATTGAGGCGCAAGCCGGCGGATGCTACTCAAGACTGCATAAATAACTGGAAGTAAAGTCACACAGGGAGATGCTCCAGGCATGAAAGAAAATGTTCTCGACGTTCTGATGTATCTGTTTGAGACCTACATCGACGCTGAGGAAGAGCCTGAACCGGATCAGAACGAGCTCAGAGACGAGCTGTCCCGGGCGGGTTTTGGAGATTCTGAGATCGACCGCGCCCTGGATTGGCTTGACGGTCTGACCAACGATCACGAACGATTCATCTGCAACCCGCAGACAGCTCACGGTACCCGCATCTATAACGATCTCGAAACCGAGCGTCTCGACGTCGGCTGTCGTGGCTTTATCACCTATCTAGAACAGATCGGGATTCTGTCTCCGCCGCAGCGCGAAATCCTGATCGATCGCCTGCTTGCGCTTGAGACGCCGGATATCGACGTCGAACAGATCAAGTGGGTGGTGTTGATGGTCCTTTTCAGCCAGCCTGGACAGGAGCTTGCGTACGCCCGGATGGAAGATCTCGTCTTCGAGGAAGGCGACGCCCAGATTCACTGAGCCCACGTGCCCTCAGCGGGCATAATCATTCGTCAAGAATCAACATAGTTCGCTTATGTATTCGGGCTATACGCCGCGTTTCTTCGTTGATTATCGCCTCGGCTTCCTCACTACTGAGGACCCCCAGCACTTGGTGAAGCGCAGATACCAATTAGTGGCTTCGATCAAGTTTATAATACTGACAAAATAAAGTTTTCTTGACACACTGGGCTTAAGCCTGTATTTCAACCGCGGCATTGACCGTGGATTTCTTTGCCCGCCCCTCGAAATAAGGACTGATAGCCCCGAATGTCGAAGAATCTCGTCATCGTAGAGTCGCCCGCCAAGGCCAAGACCATTAGTAAGTATCTTGGCAAGGACTTTGATGTCATGGCCTCCTATGGCCATGTCCGTGACCTCGTGCCGAAAGAAGGCGCCGTTGACCCGGAGCAGGGCTTCGCCATGAAGTACCAGGTTATCGAGCGCAACGAAAAACATGTCAAGTCGATTATCCGCGCGCTCAAAAAAGCGGAAGCGCTTTACCTCGCAACTGACCCCGATCGCGAAGGCGAAGCCATTTCGTGGCACCTCATCGAGTTGCTGAAAGAGCGCAAGGCACTTACGGATAAGGCCGTACACCGCGTCATCTTCCATGAGATCACCAAGAATGCCGTGCGCGAAGCGATCAAGGTCCCGCGTGGTATTTCATCGGAAATGGTCAGTGCACAGCAAGCGCGACGGGCGCTCGACTACCTCGTCGGATTCAACCTGTCGCCCTTGCTCTGGAAAAAGGTGCAGCCCGGCCTCTCTGCGGGTCGGGTACAGAGCCCGGCGCTTCGAATGATCGTCGAGCGTGAACTCAAGATCGAGGCCTTCAATCCGCGCGAATACTGGTCCATCGAAGCCAATGTCAGCAAGAACGAGCAGCCGTTCGCCTCCCGACTCGTTCGCTACAAGGGCGAGAAGCTCGAACAATTCAGTCTCGAAAACGAAGATGCTGCGCGTGAAGTAGAGAAAACCATTCTTGACGCGGCTGGAGGCAAGCTGACAACAGTCAGCATCGACAAGAAACAGCGTCGCCGCAATCCGACCGCACCATTTACGACATCGACCCTGCAACAAGAATCAGCACGCAAGCTCGGCTTCAATACGCAGTGGACGATGCGCGTTGCCCAGCGATTGTACGAGGGCATAGAGTTGCCGGATGAAGGCAACGTCGGACTCATTACTTATATGCGTACCGACTCGGTCACGCTAGCGGAAGTCGCGCTGAGCGAGATCCGCGACACAATCAAAGATCGTTATGGCGCCGAGAACGTGCCGGACGAGCCGCGAATCTTCAAGACAAAGGCCAAGAATGCGCAGGAAGCGCATGAAGCCGTTCGCCCGACATCGGTCGCCCGTACGCCGGAGTCACTCAAAGGCAAGCTCGACGAGGAGCAACTCAAGCTCTACACGCTGATCTGGCGACGCACGATGGCCTCACAGATGGTACCCGCAGTGTTTGACACCGTTGCGCTAGAGTTCTCCCCCGGCGAGACCGCGGTCGATGCGGCAGACGACCAGCATCGATTCCGTGCCAACGGTTCTGTCCTTGTCGAGCCCGGCTTCATGGCCGTTTATCACGAGGGCAAGGATGACTCGAAGGACGACGACGGCGATCGTTTGTTGCCGGAGGTCTCGGAAGGCGACGTCATCAGCCTCGACGAACTGCGACCTGAACAGCATTTCACTGAGCCGCCGCCCCGATTTACGGAAGCCAGCCTCGTTAAGACGCTGGAGGAATACGGCATCGGCCGGCCGTCGACCTACGCGAACATCATTGCAACACTGAAGAATCGTGAGTACGTCGAGATGGACGGCAAACGATTTATCCCGACGGACATCGGACGAATCGTCAACGGCTTCCTGACCGAACACTTTACGCAGTACGTCGACTACGACTTTACGGCACGTCTCGAGGATGACCTCGACGAGATTTCGCTTGGTAAGCAGGACCTCGTACCGTTGCTCGAGGGCTTCTGGCAACCCTTCCATGATCTCGTCGACGACAAGGAACAGAGCGTCACGCGGGAACAGGTTGCCCAGGCACGCGAACTCGGCACCGATCCCAAAAGCGGCAAGCCGGTCACGGTACGCATGGGGCGCTACGGGCCGTTTGTGCAGATCGGCACCAAGGACGACGAAGAAAAACCGAAATTCGCCGGCCTGCGGCCCGGCCAGAAGATGGCGGACCTCGACCTCAAAACCGCGATGGAGCTGTTCAAGCTCCCTAGGAAGCTGGGCGAGACGCCGGACGGCTTACCCGTGTCTGCAAGTATCGGACGGTTCGGCCCCTACGTTCGCTACGGCGACAAGTATGTTTCGATTCGTGGTGACGATGATCCGTACACAATCGAGTTGCCGCGCGCACTTGAACTGATCGAAGCGAAAAAAATTGAGGATGCGAATCGCATCATCCAGGATTTCGAGGACGAAGGCATCCAGGTACTGAATGGTCGCTACGGTCCCTACATTACGAACAAAGAGAAGAATGCGCGGGTGCCGAAGGATCGGGAACCGAAGTCGCTGACGCTCGAGGAATGCAAGGAGCTGCTCGCGGCAGCACCGGTTCGTGGCAAACGCGGCAAGAAGAAAGCCAAGAAAAAGGCGGCGAAAAAGAAGACCGCGAAGAAGAAATCCAAAAAGAAAGCGGGCAAGAAAAAGGCAGCGAAGAAGAAAGCGGCGGAAGCGAGCGAGAGCTGATCGCAAAGGCGCGTCACTGACGCCATGGTCATATCACAGAACATTCGCTACGCCGCGCGGGTCATCAACCGTGGTGGCGTCATTGCGTATCCGACAGAAGGGGTTTTCGGTCTCGGCTGTCTTCCCGGCGATTTCGCCGCCGTTGCCCGACTACTGACTATAAAAAAGCGCGGCCCCGACATGGGCCTGGTGCTGATTATTTCCGATGTAGACCAGCTCGACGGCTGGACCGGCGCAAAACTCGACGATGACTCGCTGGCGTCGTCACTCGAGGCACCGGTCACGTGGATTGTACCGGCCAGCGAAGAGGCTCCATGGTGGATTCGTGGGAAACACGCTGGCATCGCCGTGCGCAAGACAGAACATCCCGTTGCAAAAGCTCTGTGCCAGGCAACCGATTCCGCCCTAGTGTCGACCAGCGCGAATGTCTCTGGCCGACCCCCCGCCCGGACGCCCTATGTGCTGCGCCGCACGCTTGGCGCTTTAGTAGACTATGTCATACCGGGCGAATGCGGCCCTGCGCATGGACCATCGGAGATTCGTATCCTTGAAACAGGCAAGATCCTGAGACCCGCATGAGCGACGTCGACATCAAAGCTGTTGAAGAGTATTTGCGCTCACTGCAAATCCGTATCTGCTCATTGCTTGAGGACCTGGACGGCGCGGCGAAATTTCAGCACGATCGCTGGGGCCGGCCGGGTGGCGGTGGTGGCGAGAGCCGCGTACTGAAGCGTGGCGCGGTCTTTGAGCAGGCCGGCGTTGGCTTTTCACATGTATACGGCGACCAGATGCCGCCGTCGGCCACAAAGACCCGTCCCGAACTTGTCGGCAAACGATTCCAGGCGATGGGCGTATCGCTCGTGCTGCATCCGGAAAACCCCTATGTACCCACCACGCACGCAAACTTTCGTTTCTTCACGACCGATAGTGATGACGACGCGCCCATTTGGTGGTTTGGAGGCGGCTTCGATCTGACGCCCTATTATCCGTTTCACGAGGACGTGCTCCACTGGCATCAAACCGCAAAGGCCGCCTGTGATCCTTTCGGCGACGATGTGTATGACAGGTACAAGCATTGGTGTGACGAGTACTTCTTCCTGAAACATCGCAACGAGACGCGTGGTGTCGGTGGCCTGTTCTTCGATGATCTCAACGAATCTGGCTTTGACAAGTCGTTTGAACTGACCCGGTCCATCGGCGACCAATTCCTTAACGCTTACCTGCCGATCGTTAAAGCACGACGCAAACACAATTACGGGGAGCGTCAACGCGAGTTTCAACATTACCGGCGCGGCCGCTATGTCGAGTTCAACCTGATTTATGACCGTGGCACTTTATTTGGGCTTCAGTCAGGCGGCAGAACGGAATCGATCCTCATGTCGTTGCCACCGCGCGTGCGCTGGGAATATGACTGGAAGCCCGAGCCCGGATCGCCAGAGGCTGACCTTTACGACAACTACCTGCGGCCGCGCGACTGGCTGAAAAAATAAGTATGCGCGTAGCAGAAGCCGCATTTTCCTGACAGACTCACGCGCTGCAGATCAGAACCCCAACGGATAGATCACGCCATGCCCAATCGACTCTCCGGTGTATTGTCGCCGATCGTAACACCCTTCACCAATGACCTCGCGCCTGATGCCGATCGCCTGATCGCCCAATGCCAGTGGCTTTTGTCGCAGAACGTCGGCCTCGCCGTATTCGGCACCAACAGCGAGGCGAACTCGCTTTCTATTGGCGAGAAGATCGAGTTGCTCGACCGCCTCAAGGAAGCCGGCGTCGATACCGAGCGCATGATGCCTGGTACCGGTTGCTGCGCTTTGTCGGACACGGTCGAACTGACAGCGCACGCGGTGCAAATGGGTTGTGCCGGCACCCTCATGCTGCCCCCGTTCTACTACAAGGGCGTCAGTGATGACGGTATTTACGCAAACTTTGCTGAGGTCATCGAGCGCGTTGGCAACAGCGACTTGCAAATCTATCTCTACCACATACCGCCCATTGCGCAGGTCGGCTTCTCCGTAGACCTGATCGAACGGCTGATCACCGATTACCCGGACACGATCGCCGGCATCAAGGACAGCTCAGGCGACTGGGATAACACGCATGCGATGCTCGAGCGTAAGTGGGACGACTTCCGCATCTTCGTCGGCAGTGAATCATTCCTGCTCACCAACATGCGCAACGGCGGCGCCGGCTGCATCTCGGCTACAGCGAATGTGAATCCCGCCGCAATCGATCATCTGTATCAGCACTGGCAGGCCGACGACGCCGATGCTAAGCAGCAATCGTTGAACAACATTCGCGAGGCGGTGATGGCCTACCCGATGATCCCAGCGCTCAAGGCCACGGTTGCCGAATTCTCGGGTGAAGATGCCTGGCGCACAGTTCGGCCACCGCTGGTAGCACTGGACAGAGACAGCAGCGGTCGGCTCGCGGAAAGTCTTCGCTGTCAGAGCTTCGAGATGCCCGGCTTGTAGCGAGCCATCTACATACTTCCAAGATAAGCGCAAGCCCCAAGACCGACGAAGGATTGCTGAGGATTGACCGCCGGGGCAGGTATATCCCGCAGAGCGTGACACCTGTGGGCAGAAGAAGGCGTCTACAGTCATTGCCTGCGGGTCGGGGTCCTATAGCTTCTTTTTTGCCAGCGCCGCGCAGGGCTTGCGACGAAAGCAACCCGTCACATGATCGTTGACCATGCCGGTAGCCTGCATGTGGGCATAAATGATGGTACTGCCAACAAACTTAAATCCTCGCTTCTTGAGGTCCTTACTCCACGCGTCTGACTCAGGAGACGTCGCAGGTACATCCGACATCTTTTTGTGTTTGTTCTGGATCGGTGCACCGCCGACGAATTCCCAGGCGTAATTGCAGAAGCTGCCAAATTCCTCCTGGACCTTGAGAAAAGCCTGTGCATTCTTAACGGCGGAATTCACCTTGAGCTTGTTTCGAACTATGCCAGGATCCTGCAGGATCTTGTCGATGCGTTTCTGTGTAAGCCGGGCGACCCTGGCTGGATCGAAGTCGGCGAAGTTCTTTCGGTAGCCTTCGCGCTTTTTCAGAATGGTTGACCAGCTTAAACCCGCCTGTGCGCCCTCCAGGATCAGGAATTCAAATTGAGTCCGGTCATCCCAAACAGGGACGCCCCATTCTTCATCGTGATAGCGCATGTAATCAACGCTGGTATCGCCTACCCAGCCACAGCGAGTGAGTTTCCTGACCATGGAACGATGCTAACAGGGCAGCTTGCTGCAATGTGATGCATTTCTTGTCGGTTTCTCGTGTTTCCCAGGCCACTGGGAAAGTTGTGATGCTTCAGCGATCGCCTGCCGGGGCGAAGCTCCTGCGACCAGGCCTGTCATCACAAAAAAAGGGCTGGCGCGTCCTCGTCGACTAAAGACCCGCTCCCGACCGTTGCGAGACGGCCTTCGAGGTGACCCGCTCCGCAGGGGAATTATGACCCGCGATGGGTTTTTTTTGAATCAGCCGTGGAAACCCTGCCTAAATACAGGGAAAATCCAAGACTGGATACCGTAAGATGTTGATATGAGTGAATTTCCTTCCCCTTCGTTCCCCGCTATACGCATGCGTCGGACCCGGCGCAGCGCGAGTCTGCGGGCCCTCGTGGCAGAGACCCGGCTGTCGCCTTCCGACCTGATCTACCCGGTTTTCGTCCTAGATGGCGAAGGGCGCACGGAGCCAGTGCCGTCGATGCCCGGCGTCGAGCGGCAGAGCATCGATGGCCTTTTGAAGGATGCGGAAACCGCGCACGCCCTCGGTATCCCAGCAGTCGCCCTCTTTCCGGTCATCGAGGGTGATCTCAAATCACTCGATGGCGCCGAATGTGCCAATCCAGAAGGCCTGGTGCAGCGCACAGTCCGCACGCTCAAGCGTGAGCTGCCAGAGCTGGCCGTCATCACCGATGTCGCGCTGGATCCCTACACGACCCACGGCCAGGACGGCATCATCGATGATGACGGCTACGTGCTGAATGACGAAACGGTCGCCATGCTAGTGAAACAGGCCACGTCGCACGCTGATGCGGGTGTGGATATCGTCGCGCCATCCGACATGATGGACGGCCGAGTCGGCACCATTCGCCAAGCGCTGGGGGCTGCAGGCCATCGCAATACCCTGATTCTCGCCTACGCTGCCAAATACGCATCTTGCTTTTACGGACCATTCCGCGACGCCGTGGGCTCGGCTGCGAACCTAGACGGCGGTGACAAGCGCAACTACCAGATGGACCCTGCCAATGCTGACGAGGCACTTCGCGAGGTCGGACTCGATCTTGCTGAAGGCGCAGACCTCGTCATGGTGAAACCGGCCATGCCCTACCTCGACGTCATCAGGTGTGTTCGCGAGGAATACAAGGTACCGACATTCGCTTACCAGGTGAGCGGCGAATACGCGATGCTCGCCGCTGCAGGCCAGAACGGCTGGCTCGATGAGCGGTCTGCCGTACTCGAGGCACTGCTCTCGATTCGTCGGGCAGGCGCCAGCGCAATTCTTACCTACTACGCACTACAGGCAGCTCGCTGGATGGCAGAATAGACCGATGGACGAAGGAGAGGCAGACCGTTATGGGGTCATGGGATACCCGGTCTCCCACAGTCGTTCGCCTGCTATCCATCGCCTCTTCGCAATCCAGACCCGGCAGGACATCCACTACGAACTCCTCGAGGTTGCACCCGACGAACTGGAAACCGCCGTCAAGCAGTTTGGTCGCACGGGCGGCAAAGGCCTCAACATCACGGTGCCGCACAAGAGCGAGGTCGCAAGACTCGTCGACGACATGAGTGAGCGCGCATCGATCGCCGGTGCCGTCAATACGCTCGTGTTCAATGACGACGGTCTGTATGGCGACAACACAGACGGTGTCGGGCTGATGCACGATCTGCAGGTTAATAACAGCTTGGAACTCAAAGGTGCAAACATCCTGATTCTGGGCGCCGGTGGCGCAACGCGTGGCATCTTGTCACCCCTTCTTGAGGCTGAGCCCGGATCGATCATTATTGCGAATCGCACCTTTCCCAAGGCTCGCAGTCTCGCCGATCACTTTGCCAACCAGGGACCGGTCGATGCATGTCGATTCGAGGATGTGCGGTCGCTACCGATCTATGACCTGATCATCAACGCAACATCCGCCGGGTTAAAGGGGGAAGTGCCACCCTACCCGGAAGAAGCGATTCACCCCGCGACATTTTGCTATGACCTGTCCTACGGATCGAGGCCGACGCCATTCTCGAGGTGGGCGGCGCGCCACGGCGCTGCAAAGTCGGTGATGGGCTGGGGCATGCTGGTCGAGCAGGCTGCCGAGTCCTTTCACATCTGGCGTAGCGTGCGGCCGGATACCACACCGGTGCTTAAGCAGCTCACTGTTTCCATCGGATAGCGACGGCTGATTGCCCGGGGTCAGTGCCAGGGCTTGAACCTGAGGACTTGCTATCGCATCGTCACGAATTCTTCAGCACTGGTCGGATGAATGGCCACCGTGTCGTCAAAGTCTGACTTGGTCGCACCCATCCGCACCGCGACGGCAAAGCCTTGCAGCATCTCGTCGGCGCCATCGCCAATCACGTGACAGCCAAGGATCTTCTCGTCGTCGCTCGTCACGATAAGTTTCATCCGCGCAGGCGCCTTCTCCTCACTGAACGCATAGCGCATCGGGTTGAATCGTGACTCGTAGATTTTCACATCGTCGCCGTACTGTGCACGGGCCTCATCTTCTGTCAGGCCGACGGTACCCATCGGTGGATGCGTGAATATCACGGTCGGAATCGTGTGGTACTCAAGGCGGCGATCCGTCATGTCATTGTAGAGACGGTCCGCAAGGCGCCGACCTGCCGCTATGGCGACCGGTGTCAGCGCATCGCGCCCGGTCACGTCGCCCAGGGCGAAGATATGGTCAACGTTGGTCTTCTGCCACTCGTTTGTCGGGACGAAGCCGTAACCATCCTGCTCGATTCCGGCGGCTTCCAGGTTGAGGGATTCAACATTGGGCGCCCGGCCGATGGCCAATACGACGGCATCATAGGCACCAAACTCTCGATTGTCCTCACCCTTGATGACGATACCGTCGTCGGTCTTCCGCAGCTCACTCGGATAGACGCCGGTCTCGAGCCGGATACCGCTCTCCTGCATCGCCAATTCCAGTTCCTCGCGCAACATACCGTCGAAGCTGCGTAGTACGCCTTCCTTGCGAACCAGTACGGTCGTGTCAGATCCCAGGCCATTGAACACACCCGCCAGTTCCACGGCAATATAGCCGCTGCCGACCAGCGCCACCCTCTGGGGGCGCTCCTCGAGTTCGAAGAAACCATCCGAAGTAATCCCGAGCTCGGCGCCCGGGATGCGCGGCACAATAGGGTAGCCGCCCGTAGCTATCACGATTCGATCGGCGGTGTACTGTTTATCGCCGACAGCGACGGTGTGAGCATCGACAAAACTGGCATGGCCCTCAAGGTGCGTGACGCCGCGTTTGTCCAGGTTGTTCTCGTAGATTCCGTTCAGTCGCAGAATGTAGGCATCGCGACTTTTTTTGAGTACCGACCAGTCGTGGCCATTCACGGAGACATCGAATCCATAATCGGCCACATGGTGAATCTGGTGGGCGTAGTGTGCCGAATACCACATCAGTTTCTTCGGCACGCAGCCAACGTTCACACAGGTGCCACCGAGTGGCCCCGCCTCTGCAACTACCGTATTAACGCCGTACTCAGCAGCACGCTGTGCATGTGCAAGTCCGCCGCTGCCGCCACCGATCACCAGCAGTTCATAATGTGTTGTCACTGCGCTTCCTTTCACTTGTTTCAGTCGTCGCCAGACGGCCTTGTGATAACATCCCGCCGCGTATTCCATTGGTCAGGACTCAATGTCGAACCCGCTTCTCAATACCACTGATCTGCCGCAATTTGACCACATCAGGCCCGAGCACGCTGTGCCAGCGATCAAGGAGCTTATCGCAGCACATCGGCAAAAGCTTGCAGCCCTGCTCGACGATCCGAAGGCACGCAACTTCGATTCGCTCGTTGCTCCATTAGAGGAGATGGGTCATGAACTGGGTCGGATTTGGTCGCCGATCAGTCATCTGCAAAGTGTTCTCGACAGTCCCGAATGGCGGGATGCCTACAACGCTTCGCTGCCGCTGATGACCGAACATGGCACCGAATTGTCACAAAACAAGCGTTTGCAGGAAGCCTACCAGCAGGTCAGTGATGCGATGTCCGATGACGCGGCGCCTGCCACGCAAATGCTGATCGAACAGGCGCTACGGGACTTTCGACTGTCAGGTGTCGCGTTGCCGGACGCGGAGAAGGCCCGCTACAAAGAGATTCGCCAGGAGATTGCCGGCCTGCAGGCGCGCTTCGACCAGAACGTCCAGGATGCGACCGATCAATGGCATTTCCACACAACCGATGAAGCAGACGTTGCCGGCATCCCAGAGTCTGTCCTGCAGCGGACTGTGGAGGATGCAACCAGCGAAGGCATGGAAGGCTGGTGGTTCAAACTGGACTACCCGAATTATCATGCCGTCATGACGCATTGCGCAGCGAGATCCGTACGTGAGTCGTTTTATCGCGCCTGGTCGACCCGCGGTTCAGAGCAGGGCGACAGTCCCCAGTGGGACAATTCTCGGATCATCGAGCGAATCCTCGCGCTCCGGCATGAAGCCGCTGCACTGGTTGGCTTCGACAACTATGCAGACTACTCCCTGGCGACCAAGATGGCCGGCACGGTCGGTGAGGTGCTCGAATTCCTGACGGAGCTTGCAACGAAATCCAGAAACGCCGCACAAACCGAGCTGGACGAGATTCAGACTGTCACAGACAAACCACTGGCCGCCTGGGACGTGCATTATTGCCTCGAACAGCTCAAGCAACAGAAGTTTGCGATCTCGGATGAGGAGCTGCGGAAGTACTTCCCCTTCATGGTGGTCAAGAGGGGCATGTTCGGCCTAGCCGAGAAGCTCTACGGCATCCGGGTTGTCGAGAATAACGAAGTCAGCCGCTGGCACGACACCGTTCGCTATTACGAGATAAAGGACGCCGATAGTGCAACCATCGGCAGCTTCTACACGGACCTCTTCGCGCGCAGTGGAAAACGGGGCGGCGCATGGATGGACGAGTGCATCGTTCGCAAGAACCTGGGCGGCATATCGGAAACGCCGGTGGGCTATCTCGTGTGCAATTTCCCGCCACCGGATGTCACGGGTGTTTCTCTGCTGACCCATACCGACATCGTGACGCTATTTCACGAGTTCGGCCACATGCTGCATCACCTGTTGACGCGGGTGGACTATCCCAGCATCGCCGGCACCAATGGCGTACCGTGGGATGCGATCGAATTGCCAAGCCAGTTCATGGAGAACTTCGCCTGGTGCTATGAGGTTCTGGAGCAGTGTTCTTCGCATTACCAGACCGGTAACTCGTTACCTGTCGATGTATTCGCGAAACTGGACGCCAGCCGCCACTTTGGCGAAGCGCTCGCGATGCTGCGGCAGATTGAATTCGCGTTGTTCGATTTTCGACTGCACGCGGGCTTTGACGCCGACAAGGGTGGGCGTGTGATGGAAACGCTGAACCAGGTGCGGGAGGACGTTGCGATGATCCGCTATCCGGACTATAACCGCCTGCCACACAGCTTTTCGCACATCTTTGCCGGCGCCTATGCAGCGGGCTACTACAGCTACAAGTGGGCCGAGGTGCTCGCTGCCGACGCATTCTCAGCCTTCGAGGAGTCGGGTATATTCGACGCGGAAATTGCCGATCGCTTTCGCCGGGAAATTCTCGAGGTGGGCGGCAGCCGTGACTTCATGGAAGCCTATGTCGCGTTCCGTGGCCGGAAACCAACCCTCGATGCATTTCTCCGGCGAAGCGGCATAGGCAAAGCTGCGTGAAGATCGCCACCTGGAACGTCAACTCACTGAACGTGCGCCACGGACACGTGATGGAGTGGTTAAATATAGCCAACCCCGACGTCCTGGTCCTGCAGGAAATCAAACAGGTTACAGAAGCATTTGACCGGGAATCCTTTGAGGGTGTCGGCTACAACGGCGTGGCTAACGGTCAAAAAACCTACAACGGCGTGGCCATTATCAGCCGGGGTGAGCCCACCGATGTCGTGACCGATTTTCCGAGCTTCGAGGACCCGCAGCGCCGTATCCTTGCATCGACGATCGACGGCGTTCGGGTCATCAACTTGTACGTGCCGAACGGCAATAGCGTCGGCTCCGAAAAGTACGATTACAAACTGGGCTGGCTCAAGGCACTGCATGGTTTCTTGAAGAGCGAACTCAGGGAGCACGAAGATCTTGTCGTCTTGGGCGACTACAACATCGCCCCGGACGATCGCGATGTCTACGACCCGGAGAAATGGGGCGACAACATCCTGTGTAGTTCGCTCGAGCGAGAGGCGCTCCAAGATCTAATCGATCTCGGGCTATCGGACGTCTACCGCCAGTTCGATCAGCCGGAACAGAGCTTCAGCTGGTGGGACTACCGGGCTGCCGGACTCCGCAGAAATGCCGGCTTGCGCATCGATCTGATCCTGGCCAGCGAGGCGCTGGCGGGCCGCTGCATAGCCAGCTACATCGACAAGGAGCCCCGTACCTGGGAGCGTCCATCGGACCACACGCCCGTGATTGCCGAGTTTTCGAGCTGATATGACATATTCCCGGAACCAGGTCACTTTTCGGGCAGGGGTGGGCGTTCCAGTTCCGGCAAGAAGGCCTGCAAGGCCCCATAATTACTGCATCTTTCCGATAAAGTACCGAGAAGAATCAGGCGTATGAGCAGCGTCGCGGGGAAAACGGCAACGTTCACGGCGCCCGCTCGGTCATATCAGAAAAAGAGCAACATGCATAACTCCCAGGATCGACGCAACGATTTTGACGTGACGAATACCGTACAGGTAAGCGATCCTGCTGCTGTTCGAAACGCGGTTGCCGAGCTGTTCACAGAAACCTTCCCAGGTGCCTCGTTCGACAAACTCTGGCTGGCCTTCTACGACTTCGCACGCCTGTTTATGGGCCAGTACCCGGGCTATCTCGGTTGCGACACGACCTACCATGACATGCAACACACACTTGATATGACGCTCGCACTGGCGCGGCTGATCGCAGGCTACGAGCAGACAGTCGATCCGGCAGAGCGGCTCGGTGCACACCGGGCGCAAATGACGATCGTGACCTCGCTGTTCCACGACGCCGGTTACATCCGACACAAGGAACGTGATAAGGACTTTACGAACGGCGCCGAATTCACGCTATATCATGTATCAAGGAGCGCGGACTTTTTACGTCGCTACCTGCCCGAACTCGGTCTTTCCCGCGACGTCGCCGTCTCCAGCATGATCGTGCACTACACCGGCTATGAACTGGACATCGACAAAATTGAGCTAGATGATCCCCGCGACGCCATATGTGGACACCTGCTTGGCACGGCGGACCTCGTCGCGCAGATGGCGGATCGCTGTTACCTCGAGAAGTGCCGGGATCGCTTGTATACAGAATTCGTGGTTGGCGGAGTAGCCATTGAGAATGCCTCACCCGGGGAGTACATGGTTCGCTACGAATCCGGCATCGATCTACTGCGCAAAACGCCAATGTTCTACCAGGCGGCAACCAAGGACCGGCTGCAGAAAAAATTCAATCGTGCCTATGGCTACTTCGAGGTGTTGTTTGACGGACAGAACCCTTATGTCACCGCCATCAAGCGCAACCTGACACATCTCTTCAAAGTGTTGAGAACCGACAGCTGGGATATGCTGCGACGTGAACCGCCGTATTTTGTTGGCGAAGTCGATGCCGAGGAAAAGATGGGCACAGCGGCTTACAAACTGCTCTCCGTGATTCCGCGCGAGCACTCGGGCCCGGATGCCGCAACATCGTAAAATATGACTCGGCCCGGCAACGGCCGTCGGCTAATTCGAGCAAGGGAATCTTGCCGTTAGGATCCTTTGCCAAGAGATCGGGCGTGTGTTTATAACCCTTCGGGATATCGACTTACTGCCAGTCGTAGCCGATGCCCAGTTCCGAACAGACGAATTTCAGCTTGTAGCAGTTTCAGGATCGATGGTCACCGTGCATCCGGATCTAGCCGTTACTCATGAATCGTCCTTTTGCATAGTCCGCAATCCAAAGACTTCATGGCGCTTCAATCGGCGGTTGGCAAAGAACGCCGCGACACCGCAGGCGGAGAACGCGTAAATATGATCGATAGGCCCGATGGTGTTGCGAAAGAAATTTCGCATCGTGTCTGAGGACAAACCTTTCAGCACCTCCATCGGCTCAGCCTCGATATAACGCCCGGTTTCCAGCACACCGATCATCAGGTTACCGAAGTAAGCGGCAACACCGGCGATCATCACAGCCGCGACGGGGAACCGCCAGTCCAGCCCACGGCCGAACCGCTGCATTGCGAGGCCAATCAGGGTTCCCATCACGATCGTGAACCAGGGAAAAAGCCGGTTGGTTGCCATGACGAACAGCGCCCAGCTCCAGCACAGCAACAGCGCAACGCCCAATGTGCCGAGAAACCCCCACAATACGGACTGTTCCGCAATCAGCTTGCGGCCGTCAGCGGGCGGCAGGCGCTCGCCACGCTTCTGACCGTATTTTTGCTTCAATCGAAACATTTTTTGGGAGCGGACAGTGGTGATCCAGCGCAGTATATTACAACTGCGCCGATGGTATGTTGTCGCCCATGATGCGATTCGGAACCGTGGATTCAACGCTGTCATTTTCACCCGCCGTAAGAGTCAGAAACGGGAAGAACTGGCACGGACGCAACCTCTCGGACCCACATTCGACCTGTTCGTCTGCGACTACGTTGAACTGAATCTGGATATCAACGCCAAAGAAGCGTTAGCCCATACCTTTATCACCGAGGTGTACGACACTACAACGCAAAGAAAAGTGTGGGCGATCAAAGATTGAGTGTCCGCAAGCAAACTGCCGCGGAACTGCTCGCGGAGAGGGTGGTTACAGTCGCTGAACAGTTGCGTGAGGACGCCCTGCTCGGCCGCTAGCCTGCCCCGCTAAAGTTTTGCACCGCGAGCTCTGCCGCCGCGAGATCCTCGAGGGCAGTCCCCACAGACTTAAACAAGGTAATCGCAGCATCGTCCTGTCTGCCCAGTACCCCTCCCATGGCCAGGTCCGATAGCTCCCCGCAGATATCGCCCTTGCTTATTGCGCCGCTGGCAATCCCCTGCACAATCTCCCCTGCTTCAGACAAGCCACCGGTACGCGTATCGACGTAAACGTCGGCTCGTCGAAGCGCTTCATCGTCAGCTTCACGCATGTCTGGTCGAAATGCGCCCACAAGATCAAGGTGCTGACCTTCCGACAGCCACTCACCCTTAATGAGCGGATCGCTCGCGAGCGTCGCGCAGCTGATGATGTCCACCTGACTGACCGCCGATTCGAGATCGCCGGTTGCCTGTGCCGTCAGTCCGCTCTGCGCAATACGCATGGCCAGATCATTCGCAACAGATTCACGCCGACCCCAGATCAATACATCGGAAATTGGTCGCGCAGTTGCGTGTGCCATGACCAGCTGTGGCGCAAGATTACCGGTGCCGACCATGAGCAGGCGCGACGAGTTTTCGCGGGACAGGTATCGGGATGCCAGCGCCGACGCTGCTGCCGTACGGCGAACAGTGAGCTCCGCACCATCCAGCTGGGCGACCGGCACACCGGACTCGGCACTTAGCAACAAATAGCTGGCGAATACAGCGGATGAATCGAGCTTGGCATTGTCGGGAAAGACGGTAGCGATCTTGATACCAATACTCTTGCCGGCCTGCCACGCCGGCATTAGCATTAAGGTGCCGTCTGTTCCACCTGGCACCGGCACCGTGTGGTGGGCACGCAAAGGCACCTCTATATCTGCGGCAAATGCCTTGTCGAGTGCGTTGATGAGCTGGTCGTAAGGTAGTGCCCGTGAGAGGGTCTGTGCATCCGCGGTTATCATGACCTGCGGAGAATACCACTTACTTGGTGATGGCTCGTTTTGTATTGTCGGCAAGACATTCCTGGCACACTCGTGGTCTGCCGGCGTCCGCATGCTTCCGCGCTAGCGCACTCCTGCCGCTCGCCCGGTGGTAAAGGCCGGGTCAGGATGTATGTTGCCGAACAGGTCAGTACGGCGACCTGACTGGCAATAGCCCACCATGGGGTGCCGAAAAACCAGGTAATAATCGGCGTTGCAACGATGAGGACCATCGACATTTGCTTGGATTTACGGTCGATACTGCCGTGCTTCTGCCAGTTGTAGATGAGCGGCCCGAATTTGGGATGCTCATGCAACCAGTGGGTCAGTCGAACGGATGAACGTGCGAATGCAAACGCGGCAACGAGCAAGAACGGCGTCGTCGGCAAGAGCGGTAAAACAACGCCGATGGCACCGACGACGACAGACAGCAATCCGGCAAGTAGCCACAATAGACGGATGCCTTTTTCGAACATAGCGAACTACCTTTATTCGACGGTCATTGAGTGTTTTTGAACAGAGAATAAGATTCTTGAATCTCTTATCAAACATCATATAAAACTTCTTATATTTTTCTTTCATTGATACTCATTAGGGATTAAGTAATTAAGCACATCATTCCAGTTCTTAAATTTTTCACTCAAAAAATGGATGTGCTCACCCTTAAATTCTCCAGCACCGTTTGCCGTTCTGTCATCTATTAAAAAATCTCCAGCATTTAGATTTTTATTGTGACTAAGTATGAGTCTTTTGTGTGCTAAATCACCCAAATGCTTTTGAACCCATAGGAGTTTGTCTGTCCATGCGGAAGGATTATTCCAAGGAGCAGTAGATAAAATATAAACATCAAAGTGTTTTGTAAGTATTTCATATGCCTCGATTGCACCGTCGACAGGTTTCATCTTTGAAAATATTCCAGGCACATCATCTAAGTCATCTTTGAATGCCGTCCTTTCTTCTTCTGTTAAGGCATCGATGCCGCTTTGGAAATTTACTAAGACACTATCCATGTCTACATAAACAATTTTCATAATTCTCTGTTCAAAACTACTCCACAGTGACCGACTTCGCTAGGTTGCGGGGTTGGTCAACATCCGTGCCTCGCTGGACGGCAACGTGATAGGCAAGCAATTGTAAAGGGATCGTGTAGAGAATCGGCGCCTGAAAGTCTTCGATTGCAGCCGGCATATGCATCGTCTTGATGCCAACACGATCACCAAACTGCACACGCGGATCCGCAAAGACATACAACTCACCGCCACGCGCATCAACTTCGTGCAAATTACTCTTCAGCTTTTCGAGCAGATCGTCATCCGGCGCAACTGCGACGACCGGCATGTTTTCATCCACGAGTGCAAGTGGCCCGTGCTTCAGTTCGCCGGCAGCGTATGCTTCCGCATGAATGTAAGAGATCTCCTTCAGTTTCAGCGCACCTTCCATCGCCACCGGGTTCTGCACGCCACGGCCAAGGAAAAGCGCATGGTCCTTGTTGACGAAATGCTCCGCAAGCACCTCGATAGCCGAATCCAGCATTAGAACCTGCTCGATCAGGGCGGGCAGTTCGTTCAGCTGGTTGACCAAGGTTTCTTCGTCTTCGGCGGATAGTCCATTGCGCCGCGCCAGCGACACGGTCAGCAACGCGAGCGCCGCCAACTGGGTCGTGAACGCCTTGGTCGAGGCAACACCAATCTCTTGGCCTGCCCGCGTCATCATGACGAGTTCGGATTCGCGCACCAGCGAGCTCTCCGGCACGTTGCAGATCACCAGGGTGGACTCGTAGTCGCGCTCTTTCGCGGCACGCAAGGCAGCCAACGTGTCAGCCGTCTCGCCAGACTGGCTGATCGTGACAAAAAGCGTGTTCTCCGGAACCACCGGGGAGCGATAACGATACTCGCTCGCAATCTCGACACTGCAGGGGAGACCGCACAAGTCCTCGATCCAGTAGCGAGCAATAAGGCCCGCATGAAAACTCGTGCCGCAGGCGACAATATGCACGCCCCGGGTAGCATCGAGCGCGTCTATTGCCTGCGGGCCAAATGACGCGTCGAGCACTTTGCCATTCGCAGTTCGCTCTTCGAGAGTATGCGCGACAGCTTTAGCCTGCTCGTGAATCTCCTTCTGCATGTAGTGACCGAAGTCACCACGTTCGGCAGCATCTGCCGTCAGTTCACTTTCGATGACAGGGCGGTCCGCCTCATTGCCGTCTTTATCGTAAATTGTGATCGATGTGAGATCGACGACGGCGATGTCGCCCTCTTCCAGAATCTGGTAGTTGCGCGTTACCGGCAACAACGCAGCGACGTCGCTCGCAACGAAGTTTTCACCCTCACCTACGCCTACGATTGCAGGACAACCGACCCGCGCAATGATCAGCCGGTCCGGATCGGTCACGCTCATGACCGCGAGCGCGTACGCACCTTCCAGTTCGGCAACCGTCTCACGAACTGCCTGGGCGAGATCACCGGAGTCCTTCAGACGATGATGGATGGCGTGGGCAACGACTTCTGTGTCGGTTTCAGATTCAAACGTGTAGCCGAGCCCTGAAAGCTTTTCTTTCAGTTCCTCGAAATTCTCGATGATCCCGTTATGAACGACCGAGACGTCATTAACGGAAAGATGTGGGTGCGCGTTCGCTTCATTCGGCACGCCATGCGTTGCCCAACGCGTGTGAGAAATGCCGATGTGACCTTGCAGTGGGCTTTCGTCGAGCGCGTTCTGCAACTCCTGGACCTTGCCGACACGTCTCAGGCGATTGACGTCATCTCCATTACGAATAGCAATACCGGCGGAGTCGTAGCCGCGATATTCGAGGCGGCGAAGGCCATCCATCAATATCGGAACGACGTCTCTTTCGGCAACGGCACCGACGATTCCACACATCTAAAAAGTACTCCCGGAAGTGAATGCCACAGGACTCCCTGACATTGTCGCAGGTTCCGCGGTGGGCCAGAGTGAAACAGTTCACGCTACTCTGCAAGATCCAGGTCACACTCTCCAGCATAACCAATAACTCTTTGATTATATGCTGATTTCTACTGCTACTTCGGCGCCTTCCAGCCATCCACGGTAGTTTGCCTGACGCGCGCGAGGGTCAATTTACCCTCAGGAGCCGATTTCGAAATCGTCGACCCCGCACCGATCGTGGCGCCCGCACCGACTTCGACGGGCGCGACCAGCTGAACACCGGAGCCGATGAATGCTCCGTCACCAATTTTCGTTACATGCTTATTAGCGCCATCGTAGTTACAAGTGATAGTGCCAGCGCCAACGTTCACGCCCTTTCCAACGTCAGCGTCGCCAATGTAGGTCAGGTGATTTACCTTGCTGCCGTCAGCAATCTGCGATTTCTTGATCTCAACAAAGTTACCAACGCGAACATCGTCAGCAAGCTCGGTCGCCGGACGTAACCTGGCAAACGGGCCTACGATACAGTTCTTGCCCGTGCTTGCTTCTTCAATATGGCAATTGGCGCGAATGACAGTGCCTTCGCCAAGCTGACTGTTGCGAACCAGGTTATTCATACCGATGCGCACGTTGTTCTCAAGCGTAACGGTGCCTTCAAGGACGACATTGACGTCAATAAAGACATCCGTACCACAGGTCACGTCGCCGCGAATATCCACCCGTGAAGGGTCAGCGAAAGCGACGCCTTGCTCCATCAACTGATCGACGAGCCGGCGCTGCAATGCACGCTCCGCATCGGCCAGTTGCTTCTTGTCATTGATGCCCATGATTTCAACCTGGTCTTTCGCTTTGACGCCGTTAACCACGTCGCCGTCGGCAACCGCCATGCCGATGACGTCGGTCAAATAATACTCTCCCTGCGCGTTATCGTTACTTAATTGCCCGAGCCAGTGTTTAAGCTGCCGCGCTGAGCAACACATAACGCCCGTGTTGACCTCCTGAATCTTCTTTTGATCGCCGGTCGCATCACGTTCTTCGACGCTTCTCTGAATCGATCCGCTCTCGCGGATTATCCGACCATAGCCGAAAGGATGGTCGAGGTCGACGGTCAACAGGCCAACTTCGCCATCGCCGCAGCCATCGAGCAGCGATTGAAGTGTTCCGGGCGTCAGCAACGGTACATCGCCGTATACAACGATAACTATATTGTCATCGGGGGTCTCCGGCATCGCCTGCTGCACGGCGTGACCGGTACCTCTCTGTTCAGCCTGTAGAGCCCATCGAAGCGGGACATCAGCGAACGCCGCCTGTACCTCGTCCCCGCCATGTCCGTAAACCACGCAGATATCCTCAGCTCCAAGCGCATTGGAATAATCGATGACGTGAGCAAGCAACGGCCTGCCAGCGAGTGGCTGCAACACCTTCGGCAAGGCAGAGTGCATTCTCTTGCCCTGACCGGCAGCTAGGATGATGATGGATGTGCTCAAGCGCGGTTTCCCATGACGAATGCTGCGGATGATACCGCATGTAGATCATTGATTTATGTGATAAATGCCCGGATTGAGACTTGCTTCAAGGCCGGTTCACGCGTGACCTGCAGTTCGCCGCTGCAGCAAGCAGCCAGCAACGACACACGAAGAATCAGAGAGGATTGGCGAAACTTGTAAGTCCCGGACAGTATGGATCGCCGGGAGGATTTTTTGGTCCGTATGAATATCTCGGACTCGCAGCTCCAGATAGAATTTGACGTTACCGTTCCATACTTGCCTGAACAAGCGCTTCCGATTCGTATACGACGCCCTTACTGATGACGCGCGAGATCGACTTCGTGTTCGCAATGTGATCGAGGGGGTTTCCGTCAAGAAGAACCAGGTCGGCGACCTTGCCAATATCGATCGTGCCCATCTCGTCCTGCAGTGAGAAGAACTGTGCGGGCCGGACGGTGGCCGCGGCCAAAACATCGATCGGCGAGAGACCTGCGCGGACCAGAAACTCGAGTTCCGTGTGCAGGCTGTAACCGGGTGGTGACAGGCCAATGGGAGTGTCGGTGCCGGCACCGATTGGAACGCCAGCGGCATAAGCTCGGCCGGTCAGGAAGAGACCCCACTCCGCAAATGTGGTGTCTCCGGTTTCCCGTGGATTGGCACGACCCGCGGCGGTGATCTCGCGCCATTCCTCAGTCGCAGCAGCCGGCAGCCGGTCGAGTGCGTCATCCCAGTCATCGCGGACCCAGGGTGGCACAACGCTGGTCGAAAAGAGCTGCAAGGTCGGTACCTGCGTCGTCGATTCGAGTACAGCGATGACTTCATCGCAACGCTCCTGGTCGTAATTCGCGATCGCAGGCAGTCGCTGCAGGCTGTGTAAGGACGAACGCAACTCGAAACCTGACAGCCCATCCGAGTTTCTCAGACGCTCCATACGTTCTTCATGCAGCTCCGGCGAATTGCTGGCGCAATCCATCTCGATATTGCGGAGATGTTCGATCGAATCGACGGAAGGGCCCGCAGTACTGGCACGCAACGACAGCGGCACGTGCGAATCAATCGGCAGGTCAAGTTCGTTAGCGGTCTCGACCATCACCTCGAAAACGTCGGGCGACACCATTTCGTAGATCTTGATGAAGTCGACGCCCTGTTCCTTGAGCCCGCGGATCGTCTCGCGCGCCTGCTCCGGCGTCGCATTCTGCACACCGATTTCGGGACGGTCGTCACCATCATAGACGACATACTGGCCGTCGAGCAGCGGGCCAGCGAAGAACACACGCGGCGCAACGGCATCTTCGGCGCGCATTGACTCGATTACCGGCAACATCTTGTGCATCAGCCCACCGGTGTCACGGACACTCGTGATCCCATAAGAAAGGAACTGCGCCGGCATCGACGGTGTGAAGCGATCGTCGTAGGAAAGATGTACGTGGAAGTCCCAGAGACCGGGAATCAGAAATTTACCCGAGCCGTCGATGGTCTCGACGACATTGAGATCCGCGCCGGCACCCTGGATCGCAGTGATCTCGTCGCCGTCAAAAACAACGGTCTGGTTCGCTCGCACGCCGTTAACCGCGTCGATAGTGGTGACGTTTGTGATGGCCGTTCCGGATGGTGCAGGCTGGCATGCAGATACCACGGCTACCAGCATTCCGCAGAGCATGAGAGAAGTTACGGACTTCATTACTTTTATATTCATGGTTGCAGATCCACCCGGTAGCCAGTCGCCACCCGCAAAAACTTCGAAATATCGATGATGTCTTCGCCGATGTAGCGAATTGTGTGTGAATTCACTTTCTCCACATTGGGCAGGTAAGAAAGCGTCTCAACCGGCATATAGTGCTTGAGGCTTAGTTCCAGTTCGATGGGTGTCTCAAGCACGTAAGGATCGAAATCGTCGATACGGCTGATAGCCGATGCCGTTCGTGTACGAATCTCCTCGTACGCGGCTTCCGGCGTCAGCGTTCTTGCCGAGTGAAAACCATAGGACCACTTGACGATAGCTCCTTCGATATCGCCGATGATGACCTGGTTTTCTGCAACTGCGGCATCGTCCCCCGTGACCAGAATCACGGGTACACCGAAATAGCCTGCAATGGCAGCATTTATGCTGCCCTCGGTCATCTCGATGCCATTGAGGCGCAGGCTCGTGATGTTGGCGCTCGACATTGTGTGCGCACGGACGCCACGCGTATTCGCGGTGCTCGCGTGGTAGCCCGTGAAGATAACGCCATCGAACGTATCATCGATACCTTCCATCATGCCGAGCGGTCGCGGCCACGATCGGACGATCATTACGTCATCCGGCATTTGCTCAATGAGCAGGTTCTGGCCGTTGCCATGCGAGTCGCTGACGAGAAATTCCGTCGCACCTGCGGCACGGGCTGCATCGATCGCAGCGTTGACCTCGTCGGTCATGAACTGCCGGAAACGCTCGTACTCGAAACCACCGGGACTGAGTTGCTCGCCGGTGACTGCACCGACGACACCCTCCATATCAGCGGATATATATATCTTCAGGCCGTCATCCTGGGCAAGGGCGCTTAGACCAACGCCCAACGAGATACCCAGGAAGACAATTTTTGAAAACTTCATGATGGTCTCCTTACCTTAGTCTGATTGGCAGGATGATCTGAGACTGATGGCGAGCTGAATGATGAATCGTGTTCGTCGCGATGACGCCCTCTATTTCATCGTAGTTGTTGCCACCGGTGTTCAGGTTGCGCATGTACTGCGGAAACTTGCTGGACGCTACTTCAATACGAATCCGGTGGCCGGCCTTGAACTCGTAACTGGTCGACATCGCCGTCGGATTAAGCTCGTAGACATTACCCTTCTCCATGAAAACTTCCTGGTCGAAGCCCTCACGGTAACGTGCACGCAAAATAGTGTCATCCACGTTCCAGGCGCTGCCGTCGGAATGTACATCGACTAACTTGATCGTGAAGTCCGTATCACGCACATCCGATGAAACGAAGAGCTTCGCACGCACGAAGCCGGTAACATCGATGGCTGACTCCAGGGGCTCAGATGTATAAACGAGTACATCCGCGCGCGCTTCGATGCCGCGCTGATCGAAGCTGCCACCGAGTGACGCACCACGATTACAACACACGCCGCCGCCCAGTGACGGCACCGGATTCATTGGATCGTAGGTAAACGTATCCGAACCGCCGGACGCGATCTCTTCAGACAGGATTCCATCGCCAAACACGCTGTTAGCATTACCGCTACTGTCGAGATACATCGGCGTCATAACTGCATCTTCGGGCGGCCAGGTGTCGGACGACTCCCACTGATTGCGGCCCATCGTATAGAACTGCACGCGCGGCGTATTGTCATGAAAGCCGTTCTCCTCTTCTTTCATGTAGTAGCCGAGGAAGGCGAAGATCGTTTCCCAGTAATCGTAGTAGGCGTTGCCGACATTCAGGTCGCCGGCAATGTAGTCGTTGTGCTCCGGAGTACGATAGAACCCGCAGTGCAAGGTCGGCGCGATCATCATGTACTGACCGTCCCGAATCGTTTGCATACTGGCGTTATTGCGGGCGTGATTGTAAAGCGCGAGGTTCGGGCCCTGGCTCACATCGAACCAGCTGTTGAACCAGTAAGCCGGGACGCCGAAGTCCTCGTCGTCATGATAGAGACCGCCTTGATACCAGCCCCGATCGTTCGGCTTGCGGGTCATGAAGTCGGCGCCTGGGCCGTCATTGCCGTCGGCGTCTTGTAGCCAATCGACGGAAGGCAGCTTGCGCATATGTTTCGCCCAGTCCATTTCGGGCATGGAGGCAGCGAGATCATAGGCCTTGCGTAACCGCTGCAGCTGTTCCTGGCTCAGGCCTCGTGGAAACTGCGGGCGGATGTTCTGCTGTACACCATAGAGCCAGACTGTGAATAAGGTCTGGTGAACACCGCCTTTGTACCAGTTGCCCTGCTCGTAGTATTCGCCGACGCGACCGATGCCAGCGCCGGACGCCATCGGGACCATCGCCACATGAGCCGGGTGGTCTTGTGCCGCGAGGGCCATCTGCCATTCAGCAGTTGATGAACAACCCCAGGTGGCGACCTTGCCATCAGACCATGGCTGTTCCTCGATCCAGGTTAACGAGTCATAGCCATCGCTGCGCGGTTTACCAAGAATCTCCCACTCACCTTCTGAGTAATAACGACCGCGCTCGTTCTGTACAACGACCGCATAGCCACGCTCGATCGCCTCGTTGGCGAACATCAGTGTAGAGCCGCCCATGCTATTGAAATTGTATGGCGTTTTTACGAGGATCGCTGGGAAGGGGCCATCCCCTTTCGGTGTATGTACATCGGTCGCAAGCCTGACACCATCACGCATTGGCACCATGATCATCGTGTCGGATTCCGACATCGACCTGAATTTGGCGAGATCGGCGCTGTCATCCTGCGCCATGGCGCTCAGCGCATATAAGGAAACAAACAGGAATGCGCCGCGGGCGGCGCGGGTGCACTGCAGCATGGTGTCCCCCATCATGGTTTTTATGCTTTTAGTGGCAGGCATTGTATCGTAGGCAGCCTGCCACGCGACCTAATCTACACAGAGATATGAGTTGGAAGCTATCTAAAACACTCTTTTTGTTGCTCTTTTTGAGTTCAACCGCGCTGGCGCAGGGCTCTGGCGGCATCAACGCACCCGAGCAACGCGACAAGCCATACCTGATCCTCATATCGTTGGACGGCTTCCGCTGGGACTACCAAGACCTGTATGAGACCCCCGCGCTGGACCGAATTGCAGCGAATGGAGTTCAGGCGGAGCGGATGATCCCGGTCTTTCCGACACTGACATTTCCGAATCACTACTCGATTGCCACCGGGCTTTATCCCGCCAATCATCGATTGATAGGCAATACCTTTCCCAACAAGGACAAGAGCGCCTGGTATTCGCTGAGCGACCGAGAGGCGGTGCAAAATGGCGATTGGTATTCTGGCGAACCGGTCTGGGTGGCTGCCGAGAAAGCAGGGATGGTTACAGCCGCGTATTTCTTCGTCGGTACCGAGGCAAATGTGCAGGGCTTCCCAATGTCGCATTGGAACGTGTTTGATGCGTCCGTTCCCGGCGGAGACCGCGTACAACAGGTGCTGGACTGGCTTACGATGCCCGAAGACGAGCAACCCCACTTTATCACGCTCTATTTCGAGGACGTGGACACAATGACGCATGGGTATGGGCCGGGCTCGAAGCAAAGCGTCGGGGCAATTACCAAGGTGAACACCTATCTCGACCAGTTACTCACTGGTATCGAGCAATTACCCATTGCCGACGAGGTCTACCTAGTCGTCGTCTCGGATCATGGCCTGCTGGCGAAAAACCTGGACGAGGACATTCTTATCATCGAGGACATCATCGATACGGACGATATGAGTATCGTCGATCATGCCGCGTCGATTTACCTGTACCTGGATAAGCCGAATCGAGCACGCGCCGTCGAAATTCGGGATGCAATAAACGGAGCCTGGTCGCACGGCAAGGCGATGCTTCGGGAGGAAGCCCCGCAAGACTGGCGATTGACGGCTGAGGCGGGCTTTGCGGATGTTATAGCCATAGGTGACCCCGGTTACCTCGTATATTCCTCCGAACGGCGTATCAATCGCCGCTCTCGCGGCGACCACGGCTGGCCACCGGAAGTAGAAGGAATGCACGCCATATTCCTGGCGAGCGGTCCGCGACTGCCGAAGGGGAAGAAAATTGGCCCGATTCATGTAACTGATGTCTATCCGCTGATGATGGAAATACTGGGTTTGCCAATCACGACACCGATTGATGGTGATCGAAACAAACTGGTACCGCTACTCCAGTAATACGCCCCGAGACAGGCGTCCAAATTTATCTATGGCGGAAAACTTCTAAAATGATCAGATATCCGGAACTGCCGCCATCAGCAGGTTCATGCCTTCCTCGAATGCGTCGCCCCAGACTGGCGCACCCGCATAGTGCCCGAGCCTGGCCATGACAAGGCCCTTTGACGGCACGATGACGGTGATCTGTCCACCGGCACCGCGCATCGCATAAACATCACCCGGTTCCAGCCCGTAGTTCGCACCCATGAGCCAAAAGAATCCGCCATAAATGGGTCGGCCGTCCGCTGCCCAAGCGGGTGCAACCGTGCTCACAAAATCGGCAAACCCTTCCGGCAATACGCGTTCACCATTGGCCATGCCATCGTTCAGATACAGGTTACCTATGCGGGCCCAGTCCCTTGCGGGCCCGAGACTCGATCCGTTCAACAACATGTTGCCGTACGGATCCGTCTGGATGACGAGGTTCCTGATACCAAGTTTGTCGAACAGCTGCTGTTGCGGGAATTGCTGATAGTCATCACCACGCCCTTCGACCGCGAGACGAATGAGATAGTTGGTCAACACCGGGTCACAATTCCGATACCGCCCAACGGTATTCGGTTTCCATTGTTGTGGTCGTGTCGCCGCATACTCGAATGAATTGACGGTACCGGTGTACAGGTACAGATGATCGGGATAGCCGAGTGCCGGATCCCAGTCAGGGTCACCCATGTTTCTGCAGCGCAAGCCGCTCGACATACGCAGGATGTCCTGGATGCGAATACCCTGACGCGGGTCGTCTTCTTCCCGCCACTCGGGAAACGGCGCGGACTCATCGAGTGTGTACTCACCCTGTTGAACCAGAACGCCCAGCAGAGTCGCCGAGAGGCTCTTCGACATCGACCAGCTTTCCAGCGAGGTGTGCATATCGATGCCCTCGCCATAGCGCTCCGCGATCAGTTGCCCGTTGTAGGTCACGACTAGTGATGCAGACATGGTGCCATCGGTAAAGAATGTATCCATCGCCGCGCTGAGCTTGTCCTGATTGATCTCCGCAGGAACGGGATCGTCGGGCAGAACATCCCCCATCGGCCAAGGCGTTGATAAAGCATCCGGTAATGATGATTGCAACACTGGTGGCTCGTAGTACGGATCCGTTGCACCGATCGGCAAAGGCACACAACCACGATCGCCAATGTGCTTCGCGACACGGGTTACGCCCTTGTTCGTCGTCAGGCTGACTGTCTTGTTCTCAAAATCGACTTCACGCTCGACGACGACGCTGCGTGTATCGTGGGGCGAAGTAAAAAAGCCGATATTCTCCGCGGCAAAATCGGCTTCGAGGCCCGAGATGAACACGCCGGAACACATCGTTCTCGCAAAACCCATCGTGTGGTGCGTATCCGAATCCCCGGGTGGCGCCACATAAGGCGTGTCGAGCTCGAGTCGATCAGCTCGCGCGATCATTTCCATGGTGTTGGCGGGAATGGCCGACTCGGCAGATTCCATCGGTATTTCTGTAACCGATTCCGTGTCGGCAGGAGGCTCTGTACACCCAGCCAGCAAAACAACGGCGGCAAACGGGATCAGCGTGATTCGGAGGATGTGCATATCTACCCTCTCTTGTTATGGGATTGTCCCCATCATCCAATTTGATATGGCACAACGCAAATCGCCCGCAAGAGCGGGCGATGCATTTCAGTTGATTACGGTGAGGACTGACAGCTAGTTCTTTCCCTTGAGCTTCTGCGCAGCGCGGTAACGCGCACGTGCTTCGGCAAGTTCTGTCTGGGCGCGCGCCAGATCCGTCTCTTCGGAAACACCTTTTAATGCTTCTTCGGCTTCCTGCTGTGCCTGCAACGCTGCCGCCTCGTCGAGTTGATCCCCGCGCAGCGCGGTATCCGCAAGAACAGTCACGAGATGCGGCTGCACTTCGATCATACCGCCCGTGATGTAGAAGAAATGTTCCTTGCCTTCCGTGTCCTCAACGCGAACCTCGCCCGGTTTCAGGGCTGTAAGCAGGGGTGCATGACGCGGTGCGATACCGATCTCGCCCATTTTCGCGGGCGCAAACACCATGGCAGCGTCGCCTGAATGGATTTCGCCTTCTGCAGAAACGATGTCGACGTGGATGGTGGACATTAGAACGTTCTTCCTGGTTGCGTTTATCGTGGACTGAGTGCGCTCCTACTGGTACTTCTTCGCGTTCTCGACAGCTTCGTCGATACCGCCACAGTAAGAGAATGCCTGTTCCGGAATGTGGTCGTAATCACCGGCAACGATGCCGTTAAAGCCGCGAATCGTCTCTGCCAGCGGTACATATTTTCCCGGCGTATTCGTGAAGACCTCTGCAACAGCAAACGGCTGTGACAGGAACTTCTGAATCTTACGTGCGCGGTTAACGATCTGTTTGTCGTCTTCCGAGAGTTCGTCCATCCCGAGAATCGCGATGATGTCCTGAAGCTCTTTGTAACGCTGCAGTACCGCCTGTACGCCACGGGCACAGTCGTAGTGCTCCTGACCGATGACGAGCGGATCGAGAATTCGCGACGTAGAGTCAAGCGGGTCAACCGCAGGATAGATACCCAGTTCCGCAATGTTACGAGATAGTACGAGTGTTGCATCAAGGTGAGCAAAAGTCGTTGCCGGTGACGGGTCTGTAAGGTCGTCCGCCGGTACATAGACCGCCTGGAATGATGTGATAGAACCGGTCTTCGTTGAAGCGATGCGTTCCTGCAGCACGCCCATCTCCTCAGCCAGCGTCGGCTGGTAGCCCACTGCTGACGGCATGCGGCCGAGCAGTGCGGATACCTCTGTACCTGCCAGTGTGTAACGATAAATGTTATCGATAAACATCAGTACGTCGCGGCCTTCGTCGCGGAACGCTTCAGCCATCGTCAACCCGGTCAGTGCGACGCGGAGGCGGTTACCCGGCGGCTCGTTCATCTGACCGTAGACGAGCGATACCTTGTCGATAACGCCGGACTCGGTCATCTCGTGGTAGAAGTCGTTACCTTCGCGAGTACGCTCACCGACACCCGCGAATACGGAATAACCGCCGTGTTCTTTAGCAATGTTGTTGATGAGTTCCATCAGGGTTACGGTCTTGCCAACACCGGCGCCCCCGAACAGACCGACCTTGCCGCCTTTGGCGATCGGCATTATGAGGTCAACAACCTTGATTCCGGTTTCGAGCAGCTCCGTCGTCGCTGCCTGCTCCTCGTAAGAAGGCGGCGCACGGTGGATCGGCAGACGCGTCTCTTCGCCGATGTCGCCCGCGTTGTCGATCGGATTGCCGAGGACATCCATGATGCGGCCCAGGGTCTTTTCGCCAACCGGCACAGCGATCGGCTGCCCGGTATTGGTCACATCCATGCCGCGCTTCAGGCCCTCTGATGAGCCCATCGCAATCGTGCGCACGACGCCATCGCCCAGCTGCTGCTGTACTTCGAGCGTGATGTCCGCGCCGTCGATTAGCAGTGCATCATAAACTTTGGGGATCTGCCCTGCGGGAAACTCTACGTCCACAACAGCGCCAATTACCTGCACAGTAGTTCCAGTGCTCATTACTCAGGTCCTCTAACCTATTCGAACGACGTCGTTCGAAATCTTTAATTAAATACGTTACCCGCTGACAGCGGCTGCACCACCGACGATTTCCGAAATCTCTTGCGTAATTGCTGCCTGACGGGCTTTGTTGTACGCCAGTTGCAACTTGTCGATGATTTCGCCGGCATTATCAGTCGCCGACTTCATCGCCACCATTTTTGCCGCCATTTCACAGGCGAAATTTTCAACCGCACCACGATAAACCTGCGACTCGATGTAACGCATCAAAACGTCCTCGAGCAGTTCCCCGGCATCGGGCTCGTAAATGTAATCCCAGTGATCCTGCAGGTTTTCCTTGTCCTCTCCCACGCCGCTGGCTGGTAATAACTGCCGTACAACGGGCACCTGGCTCATCGCACTGTGGAATTCGTTGTGCACGAGGTACAGGCGATCGATCTTTCCATCGCTGTAGGCATCGAGCATGATCTTGATCGAGCCAATCAGATCGTTTACCGCCGGCTTGTCACCGAGGTGTGTCGCCGTGCCAACGACATTACCCCCCATGCGACGGAAGAAAGCGACCGCCTTGGCGCCAACCAACGCCATATCGACCTCGATATTTGCTTCTTTCGAGTTCTGTAACTCGCCGATCACGGTCTTGAACAGATTGGCGTTCAGGCCACCACACAGTCCGCGGTCAGTGGAAATCACGATGTAACCGGCTCGCTTTGCTTCACGCTCAGTCAGAAACGGATGTTTGTAATCCGGGTTCGCGTGCGCCAGATGGCCGACAACACGACGAATGCGCTCTGCGTATGGACGTGATTCTTCCATTTGTTGTTGCGCTTTACGGATTTTGCTCGCCGCGACCTTTTCCATCGCGCTGGTGATCTTCTGCATGTTTTTTACAGAAGCGATCTTCGAGCGTATTTCCTTTTCGCCTGGCATAGAGTTTCTCTAATCTAATCGGTTAGTTTGCTGTCTAACCTTGGCACTAAAAACCTAGCGCCGCATGACAGTACCTGTTCGACCATTCTTAAAAAGCGCCCTTCTCCGCAAACTCTTCACAGATCTTCTGCAGGTTCGCCGAAATGTTGTCGTCGTAATCGCCTGACGCATTGATCGACTCCAGCACGTCTGCGTGGTTCGAGCGTGCGTAATCGTGAAGCGCCTCTTCATAATCCACGACCTTGTTGACTGGCACCGGATCGATGAAGCCTTCGTTCGCCGCATACAGGGATAGCCCCATCTCGGCGACCGACAGCGGTGAGTACTGCTTCTGTTTCATGAGCTCAGTGACGCGCTCACCGCGTTCGAGCTGCTGACGCGTTGCGGCATCAAGGTCCGACGCAAACTGCGCAAAGGCCGCCAACTCGCGATACTGCGCGAGCGCGAGGCGAACACCACCACCCAGCTTTTTAATGATCTTGGTTTGTGCCGCACCACCTACACGCGACACCGACAGGCCTGCGTTGATCGCCGGACGAATACCCGCGTTAAACAGATCCGTCTCAAGGAAGATCTGGCCGTCCGTAATCGAGATCACGTTCGTCGGTACGAATGCCGAGACGTCACCGGCCTGCGTTTCAATAATTGGCAGCGCCGTCAGTGAACCTGTTTTGCCTTTGACCTTGCCGTCGGTTACGTCTTCGACGTACGCCTCGCTCACACGTGATGCGCGCTCGAGCAGACGGGAGTGCAGGTAGAAGACGTCACCGGGATAGGCTTCGCGGCCCGGCGGACGACGCAGCAGCAGGGATACCTGGCGATATGCCCACGCCTGCTTGGTGAGGTCGTCAAAGATAATGAGTGCGTCTTCGCCCTTGTCGAGGAAGTATTCACCCATTGATGCGCCCGAGTATGGCGAGATGTATTGCATCGCCGGACTGTCAGCTGCGGAAGCTGCAACCACGATCGTATGGTCCATCGCTCCCTCTTCCTCGAGCTTTCTTACAACGCCCGCAACCGAAGAAGCCTTCTGGCCGATCGCGACATAGATACATTTAATACCGGTGCCACGCTGGTTGATGATAGTGTCAACAGCCACAGCGGTTTTACCTGTCTGGCGATCACCGATAATCAGCTCACGCTGGCCACGACCGATCGGCACCATCGAGTCAATAGACTTGAGGCCGGTCTGCACAGGCTGGTCGACCGATTTACGTTCGATAACGCCCGGCGCGACTTTTTCGATCGGCGAAGTCGCTTCAGCTTCGATCGGACCCTTGCCGTCAATTGGGTTACCCAATGCATCGACGACGCGCCCAAGCATTGCTTCACCCACAGGCACCTGGAGAATGCGCCCTGTCGTTTTGACAGTGTCACCTTCTGAAATGTGCTTGTAGTCACCGAGAACAACAGCGCCGACTGAATCCTGCTCGAGATTCAGCGCCATACCAAAGGTGTTGCCCGGGAATTCGAGCATTTCACCGTACTTAGCATCGGCCAAGCCATGGATGCGGACGATGCCGTCGGTCACACCGATTACGGTGCCAACGTCTCGCGCCTCCGCGGATGACTCGAATTTCTCGATGCGCTCTTTAATCAGTTCGCTGATTTCAGAAGCTTTGAGTGCCATTTTTGTATTCCTCTTTTATGCGACCAGCGCGTTCGACAAGCTTTCTAGCCTTGCACGCACTGATCCATCAATAACCACGTCGCCAGCACGAACCACAGCGCCACCGATGAGGCCTTCATCTATTTCTGTTGAAAGGTTGACGTCACGACCCAAGCGGGACTTCAAGGCCGCCTCGATTTCCTTCTGCTGGGCATCGGACAGCGTGACGGCCGACGTCACGGTCACGTTGAGCGTATTTTCGACATTCGCCTTCAGCGCGTCGAAACGATCCGCAACCTCGGGCAACACATCGACGCGGCCGTATTCGAGCAACAGCTTTAGGAAATTGACGCCGTGTTCGCTGTTGCCAGCAAACACAGAATCCTCGCCTGCAGCCTTGCCAAAAAGATCCGTCAAAATCTCGAGCCGTTGATCGTCCGAGAACGACGGGTTCGCAAGAAACTTCGCGACCTGGCCATCGCTCAGGATCTGTCGGCCCGCATCCAGAGATGCCGCCACTTCGGCGAGCGCATCGTTGTCCTGCGCCACCCGAAATACCGCTTGGGCGTAGGGCCTGGCAATTGTGTTGTTGTCAGCCATTACCGATCGTCCACCTTACAACTCTGCCGCAAGTTTGCTCAGGATGTCTTCGTGAGCTTTCTCGTCAATTTCGCGCTGCAGAATTTTCTCTGCGCTGGCAACCGCAATGGCAGATACCTGACCACGCAACTCTTCGCGCGCCCGATTGGTTTCCTGCTCTACTTCGGCTGTCGCAACAGCAAGCTGGCGGTCGCGTTCCTGGATGCCGTCCGCCTTGCCTTCCGCAACAATCTCGTTTGCCCTAGCATTTGCCTGGTCGAGAATAATGGTGGCCTGCTTGCGCGCATCACCAATGATCTCGTCAGCTTCTGCCTTCGCTTTGTCGAGGCTTTGCTGGCCCTTTTCTGCGGCAGCGAGTCCGTCGGCAATTTCCTTCTGACGTTCCTCGATCGCCTCCATGATGGGCGGCCAGATGAACTTCATGCAGAACCAGACGAATACGATCATCGCAACCGTCTGACCGATGAGGGTCATATTAATATCCACAGGAGACTCCTTGGTTTAAGTCTTTAAGTGGGTGTCGGGTCGTTTAGCCGCCGAGCGCCTGCTGCAACTGACCTATGAATGGGTTGGCGAACGCGAAGTACAGCGCAATACCCACACCGATCATGGCGACAGCGTCGAGCAGTGCCACTACGAGGAACATTTTGGTCTGCAGCATCGGCGCCAGCTCCGGCTGCCGTGCTGCACCTTCGAGGAAGCGGCCGCCCAGAAGGCCCATGCCGATACCTACGCCAAGTGCACCAAGGCCGATCAGCAGTGCGACGGCGATAGCGGTGTAACCAATTACAGTTTCCATCAGTTTCTCCAGTAAAGGATTTTGTCCAAAGTGATTAATGTTCTTCCGATGCCAGACTCAGGTAAACAATGGTCAACATCATGAAAATAAACGCCTGCAACGTGACGATCAGTACGTGGAAAACTGCCCAGGCGAAGTGCAGGGGCAATTGCCATATTCCGAGAACCGCGATCAGGATGAAAATGAGTTCGCCTGCGAACATGTTTCCAAACAGTCGCAGACTCAGTGAGAGCGGTTTGGCCAGCAGGGAAACCGACTCAAGAATGAAGTTGAAGGCAATGATGAACGGCGCAGCGATGAGGCCGGGGCCTTTCAGCGGTGGCGCGATCGGGTGCAAAGTCAGTTCGCTGATAAAACCACCTACACCTTTGTTCTTAACGGTGTAGAAAATGATCAGGCAGAACACTGCGATCGACATTCCGAAAGTAATGTTTACGTCGGTCGTCGGTACGACTTTCAGGTAAGGCACACCGATCAGCAACCCGAGTTCCGGCAACCAGTCGACCGGGATCAGGTCCATCAGGTTCATAAAGAACACCCAGACGAAGATTGTCAACGCCAGTGGCGCGATCAGCTTGCTCTTGCCATGGAAGGTGTCTTTGACACTGGAATCGATGAAGTCGATGACAATCTCAACGAATGCCTGCATCTTGCCAGGCTCGCGGTTGGAGGCTTTCTTCGCCGCCCTGCCGAAAATCCAAACAAAGATGAGTCCGAGGAAGATCGAGAAAAACATCGAGTCGACATTGATCGCTATCGGGTTACCGGCACACTGGTTCCAGACCCATGCGTCATCAACCTTGCAAACCTGGAGGTTTTGCAAGTGATGTGCAATGTAGTCGCCGGAACTTTGTGGCCCGTGTCCGCCTTCAGCTGCCATTCTTTAGATCTCTCGTCTCTTCGGTCTGTTTGTCACGCATCAGGAAGCCTGAAAACGTCACCAACTGGGCGGCAATAAAACCCGCGAAAAAAGCACCTGCCGCGAGCGGTTGCACCAGCGTGAAGACCACACCAAACATCAGCACGGTCAAAGCCAGCTTTCCCAGTTCCCCAATGTAAGCCGCTCTTACCAGAGCACCTGCCCCGGGATCGCGACGCGGCGCTGCGAGTCGCAAAGCCAGAAAGGCATTCGGGATCACGCAGATCAGGCCGCCCAGTAGTGCTGAGTATCCGGTCACGCGTCCGTCTGTACCCCAAAAAAGCATCGCAAGGACCACTGTCATGCCCAGTTGCGCGAGGAGGACTTTTGCCACCATTTGTCGCTTGCCTCCGGCACTAAAAACGCCACGTCCATCGGCTAACCGGCGGTTTGTGGCGTTTTGATATCTGTACTTCCAGGCGGGCCCTGTTCAGGCCGCGCATTATAGTGGTGCCAATGGACCATGGCAACCGACGAGAACACTCTACAACCCCTATTTTTGCAGGGATTTCATGTGGGTTCCGGGGGCCCTTTCAAACCGATTCAAGCCCTGTTTAGAAGATATTTTCCGCAATGCGCAAATACCACCGGCGAATACTCGAAATCAGCAAGGACGCCGGATCCGATCAGGAGGACCTAAAAGAAACAGAAAATCCGTCCCATGCCCCCGGAGAAATAGTCGACTATCGACGGACGATCTATTTGATATGCTTGAGAATACCGTCCAGCTCATCGAGGCTGTTATAGGCAATTACCAGCTTGCCACTGCCACTCTTTGAATGATCTATGCGAACTTTCGCACCGATCTTATCGGACATGTCCATTTCCAGGCGCTGGATATCCTTGTCCTTTGCAGCCGCGCTCTTTTTGGTTTTGCCGGGAGCTGCCGTCATGCGACGAACGAGTCGCTCTGTCGCGCGAACCGACAACCCGCCTTTCACTACCTGGCGCGCCGCATCGTATTGCTGTGTTTCATTGATGATCGCAAGCAGTGCACGTGCGTGACCCATTTCCAGATCTCTTGACTCGAGCATTGGCCTCACCTTGTCGGAGAGCTCGAGCAAACGCAGGAGATTGCTGACGCTGGCGCGCGAACGCCCCACCGCATCGGCGGCCTGTTGGTGCTTCAAGTCGAATTCCCGAATCAGTCGATCGAGCGCGCGAGCTTCTTCCAGCGGATTCAGATCCTCGCGTTGGATGTTCTCGATGAGCGACATAGCGATCGCGGATTCGTCCGGAATAGCTCGAACAACGGCTGGAATCTCATGCAGACCGGCCATTTGAGCAGCACGCCAACGACGCTCGCCAGCGACAATCTCGTAGCGCTGGGTCTCGCCCGTCCTCTTGATCGGGCGGGCAACGATCGGCTGCACCACGCCCTGCACCTGGATCGACCTGGCGAGTTCCTCCAGCGTGTCTTGGCGCATGTCGACGCGCGGCTGGTACTGCCCGCGCTGCAACAATTCAACCGGGATATTCTGCAGACCGTCTGCTTCTTCCGGTGCGCCGGTCACCGCCATCGTTTCCGCGACAGGTTTGGATAATAGGGCATCGAGGCCGCGGCCGAGTCTTTTCTTCTTTGTCATCGTGGGTTGTCTAAATCCGTCCAGCCTAGTGCGTCACGGCCATTCGTTCATCTTCACGTCGCAGCACCTCACCCGCCAAAGCAAGATAGGCCAGTGCGCCGCGGGATTTGCGGTCGTGATAAAGGACTGGACGACCGAAACTGGGCGCCTCCGCCAAGCGAACATTACGCGGCACCACAGTGCGGAATACTTTGTCATCAAAATGGTTGATCAACTGCTCCGAAACCTCGTTCGACAGGTTGATGCGCGGGTCAACCATCGTTCGCAAAAGGCCGTAGACATAGAGCCCCGGGTTAACTGAATCGCGGACCTGTTCGACGGTATTGAGCAGGGCACTCAGCCCTTCCAATGCATAGTACTCGCACTGCATCGGAATCAGGACGCCGTCCGCCGCAGTCAGCGCATTCACCGTCAACATGTTTATTGAGGGCGGGCAATCAATCAGGATGAAGTCATACATGCCAGCGACCGGCTGCAGTGCCTTGCGGAGCTTCAGCTCCCGACCGATCTCCTGCAAGAGCCTGACCTCTGCCAGGGTCAGGTCGTCGTTGCCCGGCATGACTGCAAAGTCACCTTCCGGGGTGGACAGGATTGTGTCCGCGGCGTCCGCATCTCCGAGCAACACGTCGCAACTGGTGCGTTCCAGCGCCATCTTGTCGATGCCACAACCCATTGTTGCATTGCCCTGGGGGTCGAGATCGATCAGCAATACACGGCGCTGCGTCGCGGCCAGCGACGCCGCGAGGTTAACGCAGGTCGTCGTCTTTCCGACACCACCTTTCTGATTTGCAATGGCAATTATTCGCGCCATTTGCTTACGCCTTCTTCCTTTGCAGGCTCACGAGGTGACGCGCATGTGCTTCGAGGCCTGGCACTGCTATAGGCGTCACTGTGACTTCCCATTGGGCTAATGTTGTTATCGACTCCAGCTCTTCGGCCGGATACTTCCCTTTGAGCGCCAGCAACTGACCGTCCTCTCCGATCAGGTCGGCGGCTAGCGCCACCAATCGCGGTACCGTTGCTAGGGCCCGGGCAATCACGGTATCAAAGCGTTTGCCGGGTGCATAGTCCTCTGCGCGTGCTTTGACGGCCTCCACGTTCCTCAAGCCCAGTTCAGCAATGATGTGATTGACGAAACTGATCTTCTTTCCATTGCTGTCTAGCAGCACGAATTCTGTTGCCGGCTCAGCGATTGCCAGCGGAAGGCCGGGAAATCCTGCCCCTGTACCGATATCCAGCACCACCGATCCGCGCAATGCTGGACGGGCCGCTAGGCTGTCCAGTACATGGCCACCGACCATTTCACCGATATTGCGTATTGCGGTCAGATTGATGCGTCGATTCCAGCGCTCGAGTTCATTAAGGAGGATCGCCAGGTGCGCGCACGTGTCCGCGTCGAGCGCCTGACCCAAATCAGCAACGCCCTTTTGAATGTTGTCCTGGACTCCTTCCACGACGATAGTGTAACCGAGCACAGTGAAACCAGCTCGCGGCCAGGCTCTGATACCTATTTTTGACGGAATTACGGGCCGACCAAGTGCTCTCTCAGGAACAAAATAGTCGCCTGCTGGTAGATGTCCCGGTTCTCCTTCTTCCGGTAGCCGTGTCCTTCGTTCAGCGCGTTCATGTACCACACCGCCTGACCTGCCTCCCGCAGCGCGGCGACAACCTGTTCGGATTCCGTTACCGGTACGCGCGGATCGTTTTCGCCCTGCACAATCAGCATAGGATGCCGAATTTTGTCGACGTGATTAACCGGCGCAATGCGCTCCAGGTACGCGCGCATCGCCGGGTCGCGCTCGTCACCGTACTCAACCCGTCGCAGGTCGCGTCGGTAATCCTGAGTGTTTTCCAGAAAAGTGACAAAGTTGGAGATACCCACGATATCCACAGCTGCCTTCAGGCGATCGCTATAGTGGAAGGAACTGGCCAGCACCATGTAGCCGCCGTAGCTGCCACCGAAGACCGCGACGCGATCCTGGTCGAGCGACGGCTCCGTTTCTATCCAGTCGAGAAGCGCACCGATGTCGCGAACCGAATCCTCGCGCTTGAAGCCATTGTCGAGCGACAGGTAGGTCTTACCATAGCCCGTCGAACCGCGCACATTGGGTATGACGACCGCCACACCAAGCTTGTCCAGCCACATTTGGTAGACGCTGGAGAACCCGGGTCGCGACTGTCCTTCCGGCCCGCCGTGAATCGAGACAACGACAGGAAACGGTCCTGCACCGGCCGGCTTGTAGACCCAGGCCGGAATCTGTCGAGGCTCGCCATAAACCTGGTCGAACGTCGGAAAGCTGACAAGCTCCGGCGCGCGGAACACTGAAGTGTTTAGTCCACCGACTTCGCTGGTGGTCCAGCGAACGAGTTCGCCGTATGCCAGCGCGTCATCACCAAGCTCCAGCACAAACGTGTCGCTCGGTGTTGTCGACGTGTTCAGGGTCATGGCGAGCTGGCTGTCGTCCGGGCTGAACTCGAAACCGAAAGCCAGGCCAGTGGGAATGTTGTCGACGGCACGATACTCGTGTGTATCCGTGTCCATCAAGTAGACCCGTGACATACCGCCTTCATTGGCTGTGAACACCAATCTCGTCCGATCGTTGCTAATAGCACCAGCACCAATGTCCCAGAGAATGTCCCCGGTCAGGATCTCCGGTTCTGCACCAGGCTCTGCCGCCTGCCAAGCGAGCTGGCGAAACTCGCTGCCCTGGTCAGTAACAAACCAAAAGCCGTCGTTGGCATCGTCGAACGCGAATGCGAAATTCGCGCTGCGGCTGTCATCACCGCCGGCCAGCAACGTGACTGTGCCGGTATCGAGGTCCAGCAGATTGACCCGCGAGTCCGCAATGCTGACATAGTTGGAAACGAGGACACGAGTGCCACTGGCGTTGAACTCAGTCGCGCTCCAGCTCGAACCATCCGGTGACTCAAGGACCACTTCAGCGCTACCGTTGTCCTCCGGATCCATCATCCAGACATCATTCGAGCGACCGTTACGCGCTGTGCTGGTATACACGATTCGGCGACCATTACGATCCCATTGCACGCTGCGATTTCGCGACTCGCCATCGGTCAGCATCGTCGTCCTGCCGTCAATGGGATCGAGCAAGAACACCTGGCTGAATTCGCTGCCGCCGGCATCTCGAGTGAAGATAATGTTGCGCCCGCCCGGCTGGCGCGTCACGCCACCTATCGGTTCATTATAGAAAGTAACCTGTGTTCGGGCGCCGCCCGCCATTTCAACACGGTGAATCTGGCTGACGTCACCAAACCGCGTCGAGATGTAGATGCCGCGACCATCTTCGGTCCACTCGCGAAAACTCGCGGAACGCACATTCTGATAGCGATTCAGGTCGTTGACGATTTCGGCCGGAATGTCAGGAATGTCTTCCATGACAAGGTTTCCGTTGTTCGCCGTCGTGGTGACCGGAGCGGCAGCGAGCGCCGATATCGCAACAAGGCTCGCCGCCATCAGAAAAGGGATCGTGTATTTGCTCATGCCCACCCTCTTATCGTCGTGTCCAAATCAGGCGACCAACAGTGCCATGAAATCGTCCACCGGCATTGCTTGTAGTTTGTCACGGTCGGTCGAAGCTTCACGCAGTACCCGCCACTGACCTTGCTGCAGTTTACAGGACACGCTCGTTTCAAATTTCTTCATCAGCACCGGTATGCCTTCATCGCGGCGCTGCCGGTGTCCTATAGG
>JAQWSV010000018.1 GCA_029243005.1 Woeseiaceae bacterium | reverse complement strand
GAGCTGGGCCTTGATGCCGCCATAGGCCTCGCTGCGCGCCTTTTCCAGGGCAGCAATCTGCTGTTGCGACTGTGTCAGCGCTTCGCGGATCGGCTTGACCAGGTTTTCCACCGCCTGCTCTCGGTCTCCCAACTCGCGTTTGGCGCGTTCTTGCTGTGCCCCTAGGTTTTGTTCCGCCAGGCGCAGGAAGGTCTCGCTGTTGGCCTTCAGGGATTGATTGGAGAGGTCTGAAAAAGCGGTGGCCAGCCTCGTTGTGGCGGCTTCGTAAGCGGCATCCCGTTCGGTCTGGATCGCATCCTGGTCCTTGACCTGCGTTTCCAGCAGTCGATTCTGCTCCTGTAAACGCCGGGTCCTTGCGCGAAAGATGAGCCAGCCAATGAGACAGCCCAATACCACACCGGCCAGCAGCGCCGGGCCACCGACCTCGATCCACACCGGTTGAATCTGTATCGCGTCCATCAGGAGGTCAGATTAACGCCTTTCAGCACCAGATGGGCGAGTTCTTCCGTTGAATGCACCAGTGCATCGGCTTCCCAGAAGGCCGGGTCGTCGTCCGCCGTGATGTAGCCGTAAGCGGCAGCAACGGCATGCATACCAGCAGCACGGCCCGCCTGGATGTCTCGAGCGGCATCCCCGATATAGATCGACCGCGACGGTTCGACGCCGGTCTGCTCGCAGGCGGCTAACAGGGGTGCCGGGTCCGGCTTTCGTTGTGGAAGCGTGTCACCGCTGATGGTGCAGGTAGCGCGCACATCGATGCCAAGCGCGGTCATCAGTGGATCTGTCATCCGCATCGGCTTGTTCGTGACCACGCCCCAGGGAATGTCCGCGGCATCGAGTTGGTCGAGTAGTGGGCCCAGGGCAGGAAAAATGGTGGAACGTACGCAAACGGCTTGTGAATAGCGTTCTAGGAATTGAAGTCGCAATCGCTCGTGGGTTTCCGCATCGACGGTCGGGAAAGCGAGATTGACCAGTCCAACGGCGCCGTGCGAGACATGAGAACGCGCCAGGTCGTAGGCAATTGGCGCCTGTCCTTCACTGGCTTGCACGTCGACCAGCGCGTCGACCATGTCAGGCGCTGTATCCACCAGCGTGCCGTCGAGATCAAACAGGACGGACTCGAATTCGGGTTGGGTGGTCATGTCAGGCTGAATCCGCCCGACGAAAGTGCATCAGGTAGTTTACGTCGACGTTGGGGCCGAGCGAGTAATCCTTCGTGAGCGGGTTGTAATGCATGCCGATGCTGCCCTTGAGGTTCAGGCTCGCCTTGCGTGCCCACGATTCCAGTTCGGACGGCCGGATCAGTTTCTCGTACTCGTGCGTACCCTTCGGCAACATATTGAGTACGTATTCGGCGCCGATAATAGCGAACAGGAATGACTTGGGATTTCGATTGATCGTTGAGAAAAAGACATCACCGCCTGGTTTAACGAGCGCGCAGCACGCCGAGATGATACTGGCAGGAGACGGCACATGTTCCAGCATCTCGAGGCAGGTGACGACGTCATACCGACCTGCGCGCTCGGCAGCTAGGTCTTCGGCTGTCGACTGCAGATACTCGACATCGGTACCGGACTCGGCTTGGTGCAGGCGTGCAACACCCAATGGTTTTTCCGCCATGTCGATACCGGTCACCTGCGCACCTTGTTGTGCCATGGATTCGGTAAGTATGCCCCCGCCGCAGCCAACGTCGAGTACCTTGCTGCCATCGAGGCTAGCTCGCTGGCGGATGTAATCCAGTCGCAGTGGATTGATTTCATGCAATGGCTTGAAATCGCCTTCCGGATCCCACCAGCGCGACGCCAGTGCGTCGAATTTGGCGATCTCCCCTGTGTCGATATTGTTTTTTGCGGTGTTCATACGGGGCCCAAGCTCGTTGATTGGCCGATTCGTTCGCGCCATTCGGCGGTACGGCGGATAATTTCGTTCTCATCGATGTGCATAAGCCTGCCATTCTCGATATGGTGTCGGCCAGCCACCCAGACATCGCTGATCTGCTGCGGCAGAACGGTATAAACTATTTGCGACAACGGATCGTATACTGGTTGACTGTTGAGATGCATTAGGTCGATGCAGACGAGGTCGGCCCATTTTCCTGCCTCGATCGAGCCGATATCGGCGTCCAGTCCCAGTGTCTTCGCACCCTCAATTGTCGCCATTCTCAGTGCAGCAGACGCCGGCAATGAGGTCGCATCTTCTGAACGAGCCTTCGACAGCAGGGCTGCGGTTCGCATCTCGCCAGGCATATCGATGGCATTGTTGCTGGCTGCACTGTCTGTTCCCAGTCCGACTGTAATGTTGGCCACCAGAAGGTCGTGGATCCTCGCAATGCCATCGGCAAGTTTCAGGTTCGAGCGGGGACAATGGGCAACAACGACGCCTGTGTCAGCGAATAGGGTGATTTCCTCGCCGGTGAGATGGACGGCATGAACCGCCATGAGGGACGCATTGACAAGCCCAAGTTCAGACAAGCGCTCGATCGGCCGCTTGCCGGTGTCTTTCACTGATTCGGTAATCTCGCCAACAGATTCGTGCAAATGAATCTGAATCCGCTTGTCCAGTTGGTCAGCTATAACCCTCAATTCGGCAAACGCTGCATCGGAGACCGTTGGCGCAGAGTGCGGAGCGAAGCAACTCGAAATCAGTGGGTGATCGGCATAGCGATCATGCACCAGATCAGCCCCTTTACTGAGGCAGTCCGAGGCCGATGCCGCCCACTGGGTCGCGAATTCGATGACCGGCGTACCCACCATTGCTCGCATCTGCAGGTCGGCGGCCGTTTCAGCGACGATTTCCGGGTAGTAGTACTGGTCACTGAAACAGGTGCAGCCTGACAAGAGCATTTCGGCGATGGCGAGCCTTGTGCCGTCCCTAACCATTTCAGGGCCGACAAACTGTGCCTCGGCCGGCCAGATTGCCTCCCTGAGCCAGCGTTCGAGGGGCAGGTCGTCTGCAAACCCACGGAAAAGCGTCATGGCGGCATGCGTATGAGTATTCACCAACCCCGGAATTAGCACGTGTCCCGGACGCTCGATGGCCGCGCCCGGCTCGTAGTAACGGAGGGCATCATCGGTTGGCAGGAGGTCGATGACACGACCGTCGGTAATGGCCACCGAGTGTTTGTCAAGGACGGTGGTCGTTGGTTCGACCGGAATACACCAATCGGCCGAAATCAGGATGTCGCAATGCTGCATATTGGGTCGCTGGGAATGCACCGCCGGAGCGGTCGGGAAGCCAAGTATAACGGCCTATTTGAGCCTGTCCAAAAGTGGCTAATATAGCTGTAAACCGTGCTGTTATGCGGCTTGCTATGGTAAACTTCCAGCCTTGATTCAGGGCGCAAAAGCGCGTGTTTCAAGTCCGAAGAATACTGGAAATAAATTCTGGAATAACCCGATCTTTTTGTGCCACATGCGGTTCTACATCTGTATAGGTAATCGCCCGGCGCTGGTGAATATGTATGTCTGAAGTCGCTCAGGAATTGCTGTCCGTAACGCTCGAAGAGGAGATGCAGCAGTCCTACCTAGACTACGCCATGAGCGTTATCGTCGGCCGCGCATTGCCAGACGTCCGTGACGGACTGAAGCCTGTGCACCGTCGAGTCCTGCATGCGATGCGAGAGCTGGGCAACGACTACAACAAGTCCTACAAGAAATCGGCACGTGTAGTCGGTGATATGATCGGTAAATACCATCCGCACGGCGATTCAGCGGTTTACGACACAATTGTGCGCATGGCGCAGCCGTTTTCGATGCGTTACATGCTCGTCGATGGGCAGGGTAACTTCGGTTCCGTTGACGGCGAT
>JAQWSV010000144.1 GCA_029243005.1 Woeseiaceae bacterium | reverse complement strand
GCATGCGGTAAATGGCGTCTGGTTGAGGATTTCCCAGCCAACCTGATTCGCAATGGCCAGCGGCAGACAGCGATACGCGAATCGATCGGGGAGATCCTCGATCCACTCCCGCGCACGTTGCGCCGTCCGCAACGGCATTGGCGATTGGACCACCTCGTAGGCAGTAATTTGTAATTTATTCTTCAACGAGCCACTTTGTAATCATAGATAAAATCAGCCGACGTCAACGCGGCGGCAGCAAGCTGTATCCGTCCGACTGAAGCGTCACCAGCATGGTCATCGCGGACAGTCCTACTTTAACCGGGTCAGCTAGGACGCTTTTATCGAGCCCCCGAAAACCGAGTGACTGACCACAGGCATAAAACTGGACACCCGCCTCGGCAAGATCATTGATCAGGGCGAGCGACGGATTTTTCACGTCAAACATCTCCTCATAGGCCTCGTCATTGAGCATTGCCAGCAAGGTCTGACCGTGCACAACGACCGCTACATCGAGATTTTCCAGCGGCACACCGTTTTTCCCGTGCATGTTCATGAAGCGAGCCACGACGGACAGGGGTCGATTCACGTCCGTCTTTTCCCCGGGATACCCGATCAATTCATAAACTACCCGATACTTCTGTCCTTCCCGCAGGGGCACATCCCGGTCGGCAACCTCGAAGGCAGGACCGTCGGCCGCGACGTAGGGTCCCGTAGAGGGTGCCTGAGCGGAAGCCTGGGCAGAAATTAAGCTCGCAAATACTAGACAAATAACTCGAATAATCATCTATATTCCCTTGATTAATATATGGTTTTTATATTTAACATGAGGTCCAAGAAAACAGCGGACAGTCCGCTGCATATGCGCCGACGCCCGCCCTCGGCACTTGTGATCTGCAGCGGAATATACAGCAAGCGGCGCCGCGCAACTCTATCAGCACCTAGCTTTCCGCTATGCCGACGATCCCTCAGTACTGCGCTTCATCCCCGCCCCGTGCAAGGACGAATATCTACTCACCGTCATAGTCCGCGCTCACCTCTCCGTCCAGTGTGTACATGTTGTACCAAGACATCATGTACAGCATCGTCCGCATATAATTCGAAGGCTTCGTGCCTGTCCCGTGGTACTGATCGTTGAACCGTAACAGGCGCGCCGGCACACCGCGCATCTTCAGTGCGGCGTAATATTCCTCGGACTGGGCCATCGGCGTGCGCAGATCCTGTTCTCCTGTCATAACAGCCGTCGGCGTATTGACCTTACCGACATGCATCAAGGACGAGTGGTGCAGCCAGTCGGTAGGGTCCTCCCAGAACGGTTTCTGGAAAAACGAATAAGTGAAGCCGGGAATATCGGTTGTGCCTGCCATGCTCAGCCAGTTGGATACTGGGCAGCGTACCGCTGCAGCAGCAAATCGGTCTGTGTGACCAATTACCCAGCTAGACAAAACGCCGCCGCCGCTGCAACCGCCGACATACATGCGCTTCTCATCGATATAGCCCTGCGCGATGGTCGCATCAACGCCACCCATAAGATCGAGGTAGTCCACGCTCGGATATGCGTGATCGATCGCTTGCGTGAACGCTTCTCCATAGCCCGTACTGCCCCGCGGATTGGTATACAACACGACGAAGCCGTTGGCCGCGAAGACCTGGTACTGAAAGTTAAAGGCGCCCCTATACATCGCAAATGGACCGCCGTGGATTTCCATGAGTAGTGGATAGACTTTTTCCGGGTCGAAACCAGGCGGTTTGACAATCCAACCATGTGCACGATTGCCATCGGATGCCTCAAACCAAATCTCTTCGTGAGTGCCCAGACTCTTATTCGCTAGCAGATCTTCATTGACCGCAGTCAGTTGTTGCGGGGAACCACGCCCGCTCAGCGAGTAAGACACTACATCGCCCGGCTCGTAGAATGATGTGCCAATTCCAACCCCGACGTTGCCATTCCGGTTCACGGAATTGAGCGTAATCGAATGCTGCCCTTCCGTGACCGCGCGGATGTCGCCGTTCAGCGCCATGTAGAACACGTTGATGTAGCCTTCATCCTGAACGGTGAAATAGACACCACGATTGTTGCCTGCCCAGATCATGTTGCCGACGGGTCGCTCGAAGTCATCGTTAACCTGGCGCGTGCCGCTGCCATCCCAATTCATGACGTGCACGCGCGGCAGTTCGTATGTGACTTCCGTGGCTGGATAGCCCATGTAAGCGATCTGCCGACCGTCTGTAGAAACCTCCGGCGCTGTCCAGAAACCCAGCTCATCGGTCAGCTGAGTAATGTCCGCAGAATTGATTTCGATGCCATAGATGTGTGATCGCCGATAAGCAAGATCCGACCCGGGTTCGTTCCAGCCGTCGAAGACGATAGATTCCCCATCCGGCATCCAGCTCAGGCCAGCACCATCAAACAAGCCATCAAACTGAGCGCCGACATGCCATTCGCCATCGGTCAGCTGGCGCGCCCTACCTGACTCGGCCGGGACGACGAACAGGTGCGAGAATCCCGGTTCTTGAAATCCGACGCGATCCTGGCGGTAATGCAAGCGATCAAGGATTCTTGGCGGCTTGCTCCACGTTGCTCCTTCCGGTGCGGCCGGGAGATCGATCGACCAGTTGTCCTTCGCCGGCACAATGGCAACAAACGCAATCTGGCTGCCATCGGGTGACCACTCGGGCGACGACGGCGTCACGTCGACACGGGTGACCTGGGATACAGCCCCTTCGTCATCCATCCAGCGCACAAAAATCTGCGGTTTGTCATTGTCGCCGCTTGTGATGAACAGGATTCGGCTGCCGTCTGGCGACCAGCGCGCATTGGAACCCTTTTGTAGGAACCGATGGCGTACACCGTCTGCGTCCATGATCCAAAGCGCAGAGGTCCAGCGATCTGACTTCTGGTCCACCCAGCGACGGGTATAAATGATCTGACTACCATCCGGGGATATCTGCGGATCCATGACCTGTTCGAAATCCAGATAATCCGAAACCGACAAGTGATGGTCGTCAGCAAGGGACGGTAGCGAAAAAAGCAGCACCGCAGCAGATAGCAGCGCTATTGGGCGTGGCATCGACATTGCTCGATCTCTCTTCGTTATTATTATTGCTTTGGCCGGTCGATCTAAAGGCTGGCTCAGCTTACTGATAGTACCCCATGGATATATACCGACGTAGCCGAAATCCAGAGAGGTTCTTCTATATCCTCAAAGATTCGCGCACGTTGCGCCATTCGAAGCGGTCGATGACCGGGATGGGGAGGCCTGGGACTAAGAACCAGTCTAAGTCGGGTTAACCTAAAACAAAAAAAAATCCTTTTTCCGACGAGTTTGCTTGCTATCACCGGTAGAATCTGGGTATCGACTGAACGGAGTGCGGTATGGCCCTTCTGGGTGAAATGCGACGGCGCAACATATTCAAGGTCAGCCTAGCCTACGCCATCGTATCTTGGTTAATCGTTCAGGTCGCAGACATACTGCTTCCCTTATTCAACGCACCGCAATGGATCGTGCAGACCCTCGTGCTGATGTTGATCCTGTTTTTCCCGATCTCGGCCCTTTTGTCGTGGGCCTATGAACTGACACCTGAAGGATTCAAGGCGACAGCCGATGTCGATCGAACACAAAGCATCACGGTCAAGACCGGCAAGAAGCTCAACCATGTCGTCATCGTCTTGCTATCCCTTGCCGCTCTCTTTCTTGGTTTGGACAACTACGTATTCCAGGCTGAAATACAGCCGACCCCGGACGTAGCATATCGACAATCGATCGCTGTTCTGCCCTTTACCAATCGGAGTGAAGCCGAGGAAAGCGCAGAGTTCTTCACAGACGGCGTGCACGATGGGTTGCTGACGCGGCTGGCTCATATATCGGATCTGCACGTAATCTCACATACCTCCGTCATGAGCTACCGAGGCACCACCCTCAAATTGCGCGAGATCGGCGCGGAACTGGGCGTTGGCAGTATTCTCGAAGGCAGCGTTCAGCGTGACAGTGACGCGATTCGCATTAATGTCCAACTCATCGATGCACAAACCGATGAACGTATCTGGGCGGATACCTATGAGCGAGCACTGAATGCCGCCAATGTTTTCGCTCTGCAGAGCGAAATCTCTGCGACGATCGCTGGTGCACTCGAAGCCAACCTGAGTGATGCTGAACAGGCTAGACTGGAAATGGTATCGACGGAAAACCTGGACGCGCTGGACGCCTATTTTGTCGGCAAGTTACGTGTCGCCAACAGAACTGAACCTTCGCTCCGCAAGGCCATCGAAGCCTTTGGCCGCGCTACCGAACTGGATCCTCAGTTTGCCGCGGCGTGGGCCGGCCTGGCGGAGGCCTGGCTCGAATTACCTGGCCGGTCGACGAACACCGACCCGCAACGCATTCGACGTCGTGCCTCGTCAGCAGCCATTCGCGCAATCAACCTGAGTCCCGAGCTCTCCGATGCACAGGCAGCCCTTGGCTGGCACCTCTTACTGCATAACTACGACTGGCAAGGTGCCGAAGCTGCCTTTCGTCGTGCATTACATATCGAGCCCACGAACATCAACGCATTACACTGGTATTCGCGCTTATTGTCCTGGCAAGCCAAGCACACCGATGCCATCGCTGCAGCCCGCTTTGCCCTCAGCACGGATCCGCTTTCCCCCTTGACGCGAATAAACATGAGTTACATTCTGATGGACGCAAAAGCCTGGGACGAAGCACTGAATGTCGCAGATGGGCTGATGTCCCAGGGTATCTATCCGTCGTTACTCGTCAATACCTGGGTCGGTACGTTGCGAAGCGCGCGGACTGATGTCTCCACCGACATGCTGACGCAGTGGGCCGCCGCGACTGCCCGAGATCCTGAGGCCGCAGCTGTCGTCAATGCGCTGGTTATGCGGAGGCAGTCTGAAGATGTACCAGTGAGTATCGATCACGCACTCATTGACCGCTTGATGATTTCCAATGAACTGGCGGAGTTGCAGGCGGCGCTGGGCAATGCCGATGCAACGCTGGACGCTCTCGAAGCCACCCTCCAAAGCGGTACCGGATCCAGTAGTCTTTTGTCGATGAAGATCAATCCTTCC
>JAQWSV010000034.1 GCA_029243005.1 Woeseiaceae bacterium | reverse complement strand
CTCGCTGCCGCTGCTGGCTGCTGTAACGGGAACGACGCCGGTCGGGTTCCTGGATGGCGTCGGTGTGATTCTCTGGATGACTGGATTCGCATTCGAGTCGGTTGGCGACCTGCAGCTCGCGCAGTTCAGGGCGAAGCCGGTCAACCAGGGCAAGGTGCTGCGCACGGGCTTGTGGAAACTGACGCGTCACCCCAATTATTTCGGCGACTTTTGTGTCTGGTGGGGATTCTATCTGATAGCCTTGTCGGCCGGCGGCTGGTGGTCGATCGTTGCCCCGTTGCTGATGTCCTTCCTTTTGCTGAAAGTCTCCGGCGTGGCGATGCTTGAGAGGGATATCGGTGATCGACGCCCCGGTTACGCGGATTATGTCGCCACAACCAACGCGTTCTTTCCCGGTTTGCCGGCCAGGCGAGGTGACTCATGAAAGCGTTCAGTCTCGCTGCAATTGCCGTGCTGTTCTTGTTGATGCATTCGGTAACGCAAGCGACTGGACGAGTCGATTCGGCGACGCAGCAGGAGTGGAATTTCCGGGTTCTGCTGGATGGCAAGGATGTCGGTTATCACAACTTCCACCTTCTGCAGGATGACGACACCCGACAGTTGACGTCAGAAGCTGAGTTCAGGATCAAATTTCTGTTCATCACCGCTTTCAGCTATGAGCATGTCAACCGGGAAACCTGGCGGAAAGACTGCCTGCAGTCCATTGAGTCACGGACGGATGCCAATGGGCGTCGGTTCCAGGTCAGGGGCGAGCGCACCGATAACGGGCTGTCGATTACGTCGAACGACGACAGCCATGACCTTCCGGGGTGCGTCAAGACATTCGCCTACTGGAACCCGGACATCCTCCAGGAACCAGCATTGATGAACTCACAAACCGGAGAAGTGCTGACGGTGGACATAGAGCCACTGGCAAGGGAGGTCCTGACCATTCGCGGACTGAGCACCCCTGCACGGCGCTACCGGTTGATCGCTAGGAATATGCAGGTGGATCTCTGGTACTCCTACAACGACGAGTGGCTGGCGCTGGAGTCCACTGTGAAAGCGGGCCGGAAACTGCGGTATGAACTGATATGAGGGTCATTCGATCAAAACTTGCAGCGTTGCTGGCTGCCTCTGTGACCATGGCTGGCTGCGCTAACGGTCAGCCGCCATTGGCGACTGTTGACTATGTGGATCTCGATCGCTTCATGGGCGACTGGTATGTCATCGCGAACATTCCGACCTTTTTGGAAAAGGGTGCGCACAACGCCGTCGAAACCTACGAGCGTGACACCGATGGCAGCATTGCAACAACGTTTGTTTTTCAAAAAGACGGCTTCGATGGCAAGCGCAAGGAATACAATCCGCGCGGTTTTGTAACCGACACGGAAACAAACGCGGTCTGGGGTATGCGATTTGTCTGGCCGATCAAGGCGGACTATCGAATCGTCTACCTGACCGAGGACTACTCCCGGACAGTCATCGCTCGGAACAAACGTGACTTCGTCTGGATTATGGCGCGTACGCCGACCATTCCCGAGGAGGACTACCAGGCCATCATCGAGAGGGTCGAGGCTATGGGCTACGATATTGGCAAGGTACGTCGAGTGCCACAGCGCTGGTGAGGACCGAACGATGAAAGTCGCGGTAATTGGTACCGGCATAGCGGGCAACGTCGCTGCCTATCACCTGCATCGTGATCACGATATCACCGTGTTCGAGGCGAACGACTATATCGGCGGTCACACCTGTACCGTTGACCTCGCAACCGATCATGGCTACCTGCCAGTCGATACGGGTTTTATCGTCTTCAATAACCGGACCTACCCCAACTTCGTCAGCTTGCTCGACGAGCTCGATGTGCCGTCGCAGGATAGTGAGATGAGCTTCAGCGTCAAGCAGGCGGTACCGGACTTTGAATACAATGGTTCAAACCTTGATGGCTTGTTTGCGCAGCGCAGTAACCTGCTGCGACCCTCTTTCATCCGAATGATTCGGGAGATCCTGCGCTTCAATCGCGAGGCGCCGGCCTGGCTTGAATCAGAAGATAAGACGACAACACTCGGTGAGTATCTCGTTGCAGGTAACTACTCTGCGTGGTTCAAACAGCGTTACCTCATTGCGATGGGGGCAGCAATCTGGTCGGCTAAGCCCGATGAAATGCTGGCGATGCCAGCACATTTCTTCATCCGCTTTTTCCGAAACCACGGTTTACTCAGTCTGGGTGACCGACCAACCTGGAAAGTAATTTCCGGCGGCTCTAGGGAATACGTCAACAAACTCGTTGCCGCGCACCGGAGCCGAATCCGGCTGAATTGCCCGGTTGAATCAGTATCACGTTTCGCTGATCACGTGGTCGTCGTGGCACATGGCCAGCCGGCCGAGTCATTCGATGCTGTCTTCATGGCCTGTCACAGCGACCAGGCGCTGCGACAGCTTGCCGATCCCTCCGAAGATGAACAGGAGGTGCTCGGGGCGATCCGCTACCAGCACAACCAGGCTATCTTGCATACGGATAACAGTCTGATGCCTGTACGCCGCCGAGCTTGGGCATCCTGGAATTATCATCTCTCGGCTGACGGGGACGAAAGAGCAACGTTGACTTATCACATGAACCGTCTGCAGAGACTTGATTCCGGGCAGGACTACTTTGTTACGCTGAATAGTTGCGCAGAAATCGATGCCGCGAAAGTCATATGCCAGGTTGCTTATGACCATCCGGTGTTCACGACGGAAGCTGTCTCCGCACAGCAACGCAAAGCTGAGATTGATGGTGCGAACCGAACCTACTTCTGCGGCTCTTACTGGCGCTACGGGTTCCACGAGGATGGTGTAATGAGTGCACTTTCGGCGCTCAGCAAATTCAACGAGGTGCAAGGCGATGCACAGCAGCATCTTCAGCGGCCAAGTTAGTCACAGCCGCAAACGGCCGCTGGAGCATTCGTTCCGTTATCGCGTGTTCATGATGTATCTCGACCTGGCTGAACTCGACAAGGTGTTTGCCGGTCGCTGGTTATGGTCGACTCGTCGACCGGCGCCGGCTCGTTTTCGTCGGGAAAACCACTTCGGAGACCCGGATGTCCCACTCGACCGCGCGGTCCGGGATCTCGTTGAAGAGCGCAGCGGCGTGCGCCCGGACGGGCCGATTCGACTGCTAACTAACCTGTCGTACTTTGGCTACTGCATCAATCCGGTCAGCGTCTATTATTGTTTTGATAAAAACGATTCCCGGGTTACGACGATCGTTGCCGAAGTCACCAACACGCCCTGGGATGAAAGGTGTTGTTACGTCCTGAGCGAAAGTATGAACACAGGCAATGAGACCATGCGCCGTTTCCAGACCAGCAAGGATATGCACGTGTCACCCTTCATGGACATGAATATCCGTTATGACTGGCTCATTACGGACCCGGACCAGGACCTCATCGTGCGAATTGAAAACGTTGCCGATGAGCAGAAGTTTTTCAATGCAACGATGATCCTGAAGCGACAGAAAATCACCAGCCATTCGCTGGCCGGTATCCTGATTCGCTATCCGCTAATGACGGTCAAGGTATTCGCCGGCATCTACTGGCAGGCCATTCGTCTCTGGTGGAAAGGTTGCCGGTTTTACATGCATCCCAATAAACGAAAATCCATGCAGGAAAATACATGAAGGACGTAGAAACCACGTGCGATACTGAGCAACCGACCATTGATTCGGGGCGTATACGTCTCATCGATCGCATGGCGCGCCGAATCCTTCTTCGCCGGCTGGCCCAGCTGGAGAAAGGCCGGCTGACGCTGGTCGACGAACCGTATGGACGCGACTTTGGTAATCCCGATGAAGGTTTTTCGGCAACCATTACCGTCCTCGACCCGAGGTTTTACGGTGCTGTCGCGTTCGGTGGCGCCATCGGAGCGGCCGAGGCCTATATGCAGGGTCACTGGCAATGCGATGACCTGACCCGGGCCGTACAGCTCCTGTTGCAGAACCGGGATGTCCTGGATGGTATGGAGGGCGGATCGGCAAAATTTGCGTTTCCGGCCCGCAAGTTACTGCACTGGATCAACCGCAACACGCGCTCAGGTAGCCGTCGCAACATCGCTGCGCACTACGATCTCGGCAATGAATTCTTCAGCTTGTGGCTTGACGAGACCATGATGTACTCGTCAGCGGTCTTCGAGCGGCCTGATATGACTTTGAAGGAAGCATCGGAAGCGAAACTCGATCGCATTTGCCGCAAACTCGAGCTGACACCCGACGATCACGTCTTGGAGATTGGCACCGGCTGGGGCGGCTTCGCAGTGCATGCGGCCAGGCAATACGGTTGCCGCGTGACGACAACGACAATTTCACGCGAGCAATTCGAATTCGCGTCTGAGCGTGTGAAATCTGAAGGTCTGGAGAACAGGGTCGAGCTGTTAATGCGCGATTACCGTGACCTCGATGGACAGTACGACAAGCTCGTGTCCATCGAGATGATCGAGGCTGTCGGCCACGAATACATGGGTACCTACTTCAATCATTGTGCATCACTTCTTAAAGAGGACGGCATGATGCTGCTACAGGCGATAACAATCGCCGACCAGCGATACCAGGCGGCGACGCGCTCCATCGACTTCATTCAGAAATACATTTTTCCGGGAGGGTTTCTACCCTCGGTCACCGCGATCCTCGATGCTGTAACGCGTAATACCAACATGCGCATCTATCATCTAGAGGACATTGGTGCCCATTACGCAGAGACCCTGAGGTATTGGCGCGAATCATTTACCAATAACCTGAACGAGATCTTGCCGATGGGCTATGGAGAAGAATTCCTGCGCATGTGGCATTACTACTACTGCTATTGTGAGGGTGCCTTCAGGGAACGGGCGATTGGTGACGTGCAGGTATTGTTTATCAAGCCGTCATCGCGCCGCGAGCCTGTGCTTGCCGCGCTGTAGACAACACAACGCCACGATAGAAAAGACACAGCGCGACGACCTGCACCAGGTGATAAAGGTCGTTGTGATTAAAGTGAACATGTAGCGTAAACCTGCTGCGCTGGATTGCGGCGCCAGCCAGTGTCGCGATCACCCCCGCTATGATCCACCGGGGACCAGGTTTTCTGGCCCTCAAACAGGCGTTTCCGTTGAAGGCCGCAATCGCAATCATCGCTGATATATAGTAAAGAATGACGTAAATAAAGCCGCCGTGGTTGATCATCCATATACCGTAGGTCAGGAAGGCGACGATATTTAGTTCGTGGAAGCGTCGCCGGGTCGCCACGCCGAGGGATGCACCGGCTATGGCGCCAGCGAGCGCAAAATACGCTGACAAGCCGATCGAGTAGACGGTCACCTTCCAGGTAAGGAAGCCGGCACTATCGCCAAGGTAGGTCGCAAACCCATGACTGGTGCCGCCGAGGAATGCGGCGAGGCCTGCCATGAGGAGGCCGACACCCCAGAGTTGTGCTGAACTTCCGAATGCGCTACCTGACCGAAGCAGTCGTGTGCCCAGCCACATGCCGACCACGGTGACAAGGTAATCGGTCGCCGTCGTCATGGGCTCGCTGATGGTTAATCCGAAAAGCTCGATGCCGGGGGCCATGGGCAACCATTCTACAAAAGTGGTCGATTGACGGATAATGTCGCGATGAACGAATCAGACAGGCACATTGACAATGCGAAGGTTGTACTCGAATGTGGCGACTTGGATACGACGCTGAAGTACTTTGTCGACGAGGCGGGATTCGCTATCCAATCCATCTATCCTGCAGACTCCCCGCGTGTCGTCGAGTTGTCGGGCCCGGGTATCGAGCTGACGCTCAGGGGAGGGGACCCGGTCGAGACCAGCGATCCCGATCTGATTGTCACGCAGATCAATGCCGAAGGCTTCGGCGCAGGGCGTGCAGGCATGCAATATCGCGACTTAATTCCCGGCCGTTTCGGCGGCCGGTTCATCGCATCGCATATCCGCATCCCGACAGGCGGCCCCGTCCTAGACTACGTGCACCATCACCATATCCGTTTCCAGTTCATCTATTGCGTCAATGGCTGGGTCAGGGTCGTTTACGAAGACCAGGGTGAGCCCATGTTGATGAAAGCAGGCGACTGTTTTCTGCAGCCGCCCCACATACGCCATCGCGTCCTAGAGAGTTCCGACAACATGGAAGTCATTGAGCTTGCCTGCCCGGCGGAGCACGAGACCTTCGTCGATCACGAAATGATCCTGCCTACCGATGACCTTGATCCTGATCGTGAATTTGGAGGCCAGAAATTCCTATTTCACCAGGCCGACGAGGCGCTATGGCAACGTGCCGACGTGCCGGGCCTGGAGTATCGAAACACGGGCATTGCCTACGCAACAGGCGGCGTTGTGTCGGTTGTGATCCTTCGCGCAACGGGAGGGTGTGGCAATGTGTCGCTCGCACACACGGCGGATCTGCGTTTCTGCTTCCTGCTCAATGGTAGCGCGACATTGCAGAATGACTCGTCAGTTTTGCTCGGGCGCGGCGACTCGGTTGCCGTTCCGCCCGGTATGGACTGCTGTCTGGGGGATCTGTCGCCCGACATTGAAATGCTCGAGGTGATGGTTCCTAACCGGTGAGCAGGTCGACGAGGACGATAAGCAGCGCGACCGGCGTCAGGTAGCGATTGGTGAATCGCCAGTACTGTTTCCACCCTTCCGATTCGCCGGCGAATTCTTCCTCGATGACATTGTGCTTTAGGACCCAGCCAGCGAACAGTGTAATCAGCAAGGCGCAAATGGGCGCGAGCACATTGGCGACTGTGAAATCGGCAATGCCGAAGAAGTTTCTCGAAATGCCGATAAAGCTGAGCGGTTGCCAGTCAGACAGGCTACCGAACGACAGAACCGAGCCAAGGCCGAGTATCCAGACAGCAACACCGGCAATTACGGCCATCTGCTTGCGTCGCCCGGGTCTCTTCTCTTCGAGCCAGGCAACGATCGGCTCTAGCATGCCGATCGCGGAGGTAAATGCCGCAAATAATAGCAGCATGAAGAACAATGAGCCGATGATCTGTCCGCCGGCCATGTCGCCAAAGGCGATCGGCAACGTAATGAAGATCAGGCCCGGACCACCCGCTGGATCAAGACCGCTGGCAAATACGATGGGGAAAATGGCAAAGCCGGCGAGCAGCGCAGCGATTGTGTCGCCGATGCAAATTGTCGTCACCGACGATCGCAGAGAGTACTCCCTCGGCATGTATGAGCTGTAAGTGATCATCAGGCCGACGCCGATGCCCAGTGAAAACAGCGCTTGTCCCAACGCAACGAGGATTGACTCCCCGGTCAGGCCGCTGAAGTTCGGGTTGAAGAGAAATTCTGCGGCTGCCGCAAAGTTTCCGGCGACCATCCCGTAAACCACGAGTGCCAGCATGACGACAAACAGTGTTGGCATCAAAACCTTGGAAGCACGCTCGATACCATTATTCACACCGTTGGCAACGACCCAGGCGGTTATCGCCACGAAGGTACCGTGCAGTGCTGCCTGGTACCCGGACTCTGCGCTGCGCAGTTGGAATGTGTTCGCTGAGCTGGTGCCATCGAACTCCTTAAAGGCACCCGCTCCGGCGAGCGTCAGGTAGTCTATCGCCCACGCGGCGACGACCGCGTAGTAGCTTAGGCCGATGAACGGCACGGCAAAACTGATCCAGCCAATCGCTCGCCAGAACGGTTTGGCGTTGTGTTCCTGTACCAGGGCTGCGATGGAGTTGATCGGGCTTCGATGACCTCTTCGTCCGAGCAACATCTCCGCTGCCATCAGCGGTACGCCGAGCAGGAACACGAACGCGAGATACATGAGAACGAACGCGCCGCCGCCGTATTCGCCGGCAACATACGGGAAGCGCCACAGGTTGCCGAGGCCGACGGCGCCACCGATCGCAGCGAGCAGGAAGGCTGGCCGGCTGGACCAGGCGTGCTTTGTTTTTCCGACGTCGGCCAAGAGTTGTCTCGGAGCGCGATCAGTCGCCGCTGACGTGCCTCACGAATTTGCCGGCACGAACATCGGTCGGTTCGCCATCGGCCACGGCAATCTCGCCGTTAACAATGACGTAGTCGAAGCCTTCGCTGAACTGGTGTGGGTCTTCGAAGGTTGCTTTATCTTGTACCTTGTCCGGATCGAACAACACGAGGTCCGCGACGAACCCGGGCCGAACGATGCCACGGTCGTGAAACGAGAACGCTCTTGCGGGTAGCGACGTCATCCGCCGAACAGCGTCTTCGAGTGTCATTACATTGCGCTCGCGGACATAATCCGCGAAGACGCGGGCATTCGTGCCGTAGGAGCGGGGATGGGGCAGACCGACACCCGGTTCGATGACGCCACCGTCACTCGCTATCGCAGCGTTCGGATAGCGGTAGATCGTATCGACATCGTTATCGCTCATGTAGTGGTAGACCATCGACGCGCCCTGGCTGACGCCGCCCTGACCTCCTTCGACCATCATATCGAGGATCGTCGTGATTTCTCCGTCGATATTCGGTGCGCCTTCCCTCAGCCGGTTGATCTCGGAGATATTCATGCCATTGTACGACTCATTCGGCAGGAAGCGTGCCACGGTTGCGAACGAATAGTCCGGGTAGCCGCCGTCTTCGAGCATGCCTTTCATGCTGGTGACAATCTGCTGGTTGGTCTCCGGGTCCTCGATCCGGTCGGCGATGTCAGCCGCGCTCCCAGCGACGGCCCAGCGTGGCAGGTTCACACCGAGGTTGGTACTAGCTCGCGCATAGGGATAGGCGTCGACGACAATGTCGACACCTCGTTCGCGATATGACTCGATCAGGTCGATCGCCGAGCTTATCGTGCCCCAGCGCGACGGTCCCTTGACCTTAAGGTGCGAGATCTGCACCGGCATATTCGCCTCGACGCCGATCGTTATGGCTTCAATCAGCGACTCGTTCAGCTTCGCGCCCTGCTCCCGGATGTGGGTCGTGTAGACACCGCCGTGTGCCGCCGCGACCCGGGACAACTCGATGACTTCGCTGGTCTCGGCATATGTGCCCGGCACGTAGAGAAGTCCCGTCGAAAAACCGACAGCGCCATCCAGCATCGCCTTCTCGACCAGCGCCTTCATCGCCTCCATCTCCACATCGGTCGGCGCCCGATCGTCGGGCCCCATCACTTCCTGACGCACGGTGTTGTGGCCGATAAAGCTGGCGACGTTGATGCCCAGATCCTCAAGACGATTTGCATACCCGCCTATGTCGATTTCCGAGCCACCACAATTGCCGGTGATGATCGTCGTGACACCATCAAGTAGGAAGTTGTCGGCGCGCGGCTGACCTTCGAGCCCGGCCCGCCGGGACGATCCTTCGACATGCGTATGTACATCGACGAACCCGGGTGTCAGCACCCGGCCGACTGCATCGATAGTCTTGTCTGCGTCTAGGTCGAGTTTGCGGCCCATCGCGCTGATCCTACCGTCGGTTACAGCTACGTCGCTCAGGAACCATGGGCTGCCGGTACCGTCCACGACACGTGCATTGCGGATCAATATATCGGCATCCTGCGCAAGTACCGGATGTGTGAAGACGAACAGAATTGCGATTACAAGGATTGTGTGCGGCGCCGGAATATTCTTCTGCATGGTATTGACCTCTGGGCGGGATGGGAGAACACTGTCTTCATTGCCGGCGTATAAGTGTATCGTTGGCACACCCGGCAAGTCATCCGAAATCGCTGGAGTACATCATGAAAACGAACAAGCTTGCGGTATCCGTCGCCCTTATCCTTTTCTCACTTTCGGGTTGCAGCCCATCGGACGAAGCGCCGCCGGTGGAACGTCAGCAGGTCGACGTGCTGATCGAAGGTGGGATGGTCTACGACGGTTCCGGCAGTGTACCGGTCATGGCTGATATCGGCATTGCCGATGGTCGTATCAGCTTCATCGGCGATGCGGCGTCCTCGGGTATCGACGGTACCGAGACGATCGATGCCACCGGCCGCTGGGTTACGCCCGGTTTTATCGATGCCCACAGTCACGCTGTGCTCGATGAGGAATACGGGAAAGATGCTGAGCCCTATCTCCGCCAGGGCATCACGACCGTCGTGCTCGGTATGGATGGCGGTGGCACACCCGATGTTACGGATCGCTTCGACGCATGGCGGGCATCTGGCATTGGAGTGAATGCCATCCACTTCGTCGGGCATGGTCATGTACGAAACGCCGTCATGGGTCACGAGGATCGCGAACCGACCGACGTGGAGATGGAGCAGATGAAGGGCCTCGTCCGCAAAGGAATGGACGAGGGTGCATTCGGGCTCTCCACGGGTCTGTTCTACGTGCCCGGCACCTATGCATCGACTGACGAAGTGATCGAACTCGGCATTGTCGCCGCAGAATACGAGGGCGCCCTGTACGATACGCATGACCGTGATATGGGTGCGGTGTACCAGGGTGTCGGCTACGAAGCCTCGGTCGAGGAGGGAATCCGCATCGCCGAGGAGTCCGGGCTCCGCGGCATCTTCAGCCACTACAATCTGCAAGGTGTGCACTACTATGGTCGCGCCGAGATCGGCGCGAAGCTGATCAACGATGCTCGCGACCGCGGCGTCGACATCTGGGCGGCGCATCATCCATATACCGCAACCCAGAGCAGCCTGCGTGCCTACACGATGCCGTACTGGGCTTCAGCCGGCGGCCGTGAGGAGATGATCTCGAGATTCGATGAGCCAGAGGTCAGGGCGGAGATTATGGCTGCGACCGACGCGATGCTCGAGATACGCGGTGGCGCCGAAAAGATCATGTTCGTCGACCAGCGGGCTGACCTCAATGGTAAGACACTGGCTGATATCGCTGGTGAGCAGGAACTAAGCGCGGCAGAAGCGGTGCAATGGATTCTCAGGGAGAACAATGCATCGGTTATGAACCTGGAGTTGTATGATCATCAGAACTTGCGTCGGCTGGCGCAGGAAGCCTGGATGATGACCTGTACGGACGGCCGCACGCCGAAAGCTGAGGAGCAGGCGACCCATCCGCGGACTTTCGGTGCGTTTCCGAAGAAGATGCGGCACTTTGTCTTTGAGGAGAACCTGCTCACGCCGGAATTTGTGATACGGAGCTACTCGGGACTCGCCGCCGACTTCTACGGGCTACCTGATCGTGGTTATCTCCGCGACGGCTACCTCGCCGATATTGCGGTCATCGATCCCGATCGATACCGCGACCTGGCGACCTTCGATAATCCGAAGCTGATGTCAGAGGGCGTCGCTTACGTGATGGTCAATGGTGAGTTCGCGATCCGGGATGGCGAGATCACGGGAGCACTTGTGGGTCAGCCGCTGCTACGGCCTTCTGCACGTTAGTCGGCTGGGCTTGCTGAGCGCGATTGTACTGCTGGAGCTATGATCTGCTCTTCCAGCAGATCGTACAGCGCGTGTGTGTGGGCGCGACGTGTATCACCGGGCTGACTGCTCGACGTCGTTACCACG
>JAQWSV010000016.1 GCA_029243005.1 Woeseiaceae bacterium | reverse complement strand
GGGAACCGGTCGAACCCGGCGCCATGACCTATCAGGTTGCGCTCATCGTGATTGCATGGCTATTTTTCGTCGGCTTCTGGACACGAACCGGCCGCACACTCGGCATGCAATCCTGGCGCCTGCAACTTGAGACTCTCAACGGCACTGCTCCAGGCTTTGACACTGCAACGCGAAGATTTTTTGCGGCGATAATCTCGTGGCTGCCGCTAGGACTCGGCTTCTGGTGGCAACTTTGGGATACAGAGAATCTGACCTGGCACGACCGCTTGTCGAATACCCGACTGGTGTATTACCCGAAAGGAGACGAAGACAGCTAACGCACCCGGGACAACACAAACGAAGTCACTACCAGCAGGGCAAATGACGGAAGCCAAGTCACTATCGCCGGATTCAGATTAAATACCTGGCCCGAATTCGCAGTCATTTCGCTGGCGAGAAAATAGGCGAGACCGATCAGGACGCCAATCATCAGGCGCCCACCTGAACCAGCCGAACGCAGGGAACCGAAAACGAATGCCAGTGCGAGCACAGGCATCACAATGACAGTGATGGTTCTCGCTGCACGCGACCACAACTCGGTTTCATAGCCTTGCGAATCGAGACCATTACGGTTCAGGTAACTGATATAGGCCATAAGTCCACGCGCCGAGAGGCTGACAGGCTTGACCAGGGTAATACCGAGCATTTCTGAATCGAGGCCGAAAGACTCCACTTCGACGGATGACTCCACGACCTGGACAGAACCGTCGGCAAACCGTGTTTCCTGGAAGTTCTCGAGCACCCAGTTGTCGGCGTCGTCTATGCCGGAGTTTTCGGCACGAGCGATCGACTGCAGGGAGTTGTCTTCATTAAATCGGAATAGGTAGAGCGCACCAAACTCGAATTCCGTATTGATACGCTCGAGATGGAGGATCACAGGCCCGTCTTTCACCCAAGCAGCGTTGCCGATATCCCGGCCCTGCTGCTCGTAACGGGCCTCATCGCGCATGGTGCGGGCGAAGTAGTCTAGAGGTGGCCCGATGTACTCCCCGATCAATGCCATAATGACCATTAAGATGCCGCCGGACACAGCGACCATGGCCGCGAGATCGGTTACCGACAGTCCGGCGGTTCGCATCACTACCAGCTCACTATTGTTGGCGAGCGAGCCCAATCCGAGCAGCGCGCCGATCAATGCTGCGATCGGCAACATCTCGAAGGACAATTGCGGCAGTCTCAATAATGCGAACAAAAACGCTTCAGGAATACCGTACTGGCCCTCGGTCGAGTCAAGCTGACCTATAAACTCGAACAGCCCTGCCAACGCAAGCAACACAAGCATGACCAACAAGGTGCTCGAAAGAATCGTTCGCATCAGGTAGGTCGAAAGCAGATTCACGCGCGCGCCCGGAATGAAAAGAGTCGTCGGTGTACGCCGTTTTGCAGTCCCAGCAGGACCAGCGCTGCTCCGAGCATCAAGCCATGCACCCACCAGAGCCCCACCGCCGCTGACACTAAGCCTTGTTCCAGCCAGGCTTTGCCCGCACTGAGTAAATTGAAATAGATAATAAACACCAGCAATCCGATGGCCAATCGCCCGTAGCGACCCTGTCGCGGCTGACTGCGGCTCAATGGGACAGCCAGAATTGCCAGCACCAGGGTTGCCAGCGGAACGCCAAACCGCCAATGCAGTTCCGCCAGATCTTCAGCATCACCCGACTCGACCAGGTCGATTGTTTTTTTCGCCCTGGGTTCGAGCTCGGGATCTCCGAGATTGGGCAGGCGATACGGAATACCGTGCTCCAAGAATTCCATTACCCGGAACTCCGAGGTCCCGGGAATACCTTCGTATCGGCGACCGTTACTTAACACAAAGTAGCGCATACTCGAGTTATCGGATTCGACCTGCTCACCACGTTTGGCAATGACGACTTCGACACTGCCTTCATCCTGGCGCTGCAGGAACACGTTTTCTACTACACCAGGGCCGACCACGCTCTCCGCGTACACCACGGCGCCATCGGGATTGCTGCTGGTAAAACGGCCCGGCTCAATACTGGCCAAATCGGCCTGGCGTCGAGCTTCCACACTGATTCGCTCAATCTGCGACAGAGCAGTCGGCGCGATCTCCATCGCGAGCCAACCAACCGCCAGCGCGAGGGGAATCAATAACCAGGAAAGGGGCCGGTAGATATCTGAGGGGCCGACCCGGCAAGCCATCATCGCCGGCATTTCACTGTCCCGGTAGAGGCGACCGAGCGCGAGCATGATCGACAAGAACAGCGCGATTGGTACTAGGAGCGTGAGGTACTGAAGTGCGGTCAGGCCGATGATCTGAAAAATCGCATCCTTCGGCAATTTATCCTTGGCGACATCGCCTAGGACGCGGGCAAACTGATTGGTCAAGAGGATCGCGAGCAACACCATCGTCACCGCCAGCCATGATTGGGCGATTTCACGAAATATGTATCGATCGAGTATGCGTAACATGGCTAATTCGGTGATTTTTCTGGGTTTTGACAACCCGGAGTGCCCCTTGTTTAAACGGATCGGGTAGACTACCGGTTTTGATTTGTCCGGGACAGTCTCAGGGTCAAAAGACCCTTGGATGACATCCAACAACAAGCAAAGATCGGGATCACCATTAACCATTCATTTGCGGTCATACGTGCTGGAGGCGCCTCTATGAACCTGGACTTTGGCTGAGCTTGAGGATTTTTGGAATATGGAATCGTTTGCAACAACTAGCGCGGCGCACCGCCGCACAAGCAGCTGCATCATCGTTGGTGCGTTTGACGCAGGCAAAAGTGGCCCTGGAATCGACGATATCAATGGTGCGAGCGGCGGCTATATCGGCAATATGATCCGCGGGGGCGATATCAGCACGCAGCCTGGCAGCGTGCAGATGCTGAACGACGTACCCGGCGTACGCGCAAAACGCGTCTTGGTTGTCGGTCTCGGCAAAATCAGCAAATTCGACGTTGCAGCGTTCCGCCTGGCAGTGACCGCTGCTGCAAAAACCATTCGCTCAACGAAAATCAAAGACGTCGTCAGCTACCTAGGTACCGCCGACGTCAATGGCACCTCGCCCTACTACCTCGCGCGCTACACCATGGAGAGCATTGGCGCGTCCCTGTACTCTTACAACGAAACCAAAAGCGGCCGGCGGCCGCGCGCACCGACTCTGAAGAAAATCGGCTTCGCCGTGAACAGTCGCAGCGCATCTGCACAGGCCGTTCGCGGCGCCGAACATGCCAAGGCCATCGTCGATGGCATGTCGCTGGCCAGGGATCTCGGTAATCTGCCACCCAACATTTGCACACCGGCCTACCTCGGCAGGACAGCGCAGAAGCTGGCGCGTAAATACAAAAACGTGTCGACGCGCGTTCTCGGTGAAGCTGAAATCAAACGGCTGCGCATGCATTCCTTCCTCAGTGTCACCGCAGGTACGACCCTCCCCGCCAAACTCATCCTGATGCAATACAAGGGGGCCGGCCAGAACAAGCCAGTCGTCCTCGTCGGCAAGGGAATTACATTTGATTCGGGCGGCATTTCCATCAAGCCAAGCCCAGCCATGGACGAGATGAAATTCGACATGTGTGGTGCTGCTTCCGTCATCGGCGTCATGTCCGTCGTCGCCAAACTCAAACTACCGATCAATCTCAACGTCATCGTGCCGGCCTGTGAAAACCTGCCGAGCGGCACAGCAACTCGCCCGGGTGATATCGTCACGAGCATGTCAGGAAAAACCATTGAAATCCTCAACACGGACGCCGAGGGCCGGCTTATTTTGTGCGATGCGCTCACCTATTCCCGTCGCTACAAACCCGACGTTGTTATTGACGTTGCGACGCTCACCGGCGCTTGCGTGGTAGCACTCGGTCATCACCGCACAGCGGTCATGACGAAGAACGACGAGCTCGCTGCCGAAATTATTGATGCCGGTATTAGCGCGGATGATCGCGGCTGGCAGTTGCCACTTGCGGAAGAATACGAGCGTCAGCTCAAAAGTAATTTCGCAGACTTTGCCAATGTCGGCGGCCCCCATGGCGGTGCCATCACCGCGGGCTGTTTTATTAGCAAGTTCACCGAAGGACTGAACTGGGCGCACCTTGATATCGCCGGGACCGCCTGGAAAAGTGGCGCCGCCAAAGGTAGTACAGGCCGACCCGTACCGCTCCTGTCAGAATTCATTCTGCGCCGCGCGCGCGCTATTCCCTGACTATGGCCAAAGTCGATTTCTATATTCTCTCGACGAGCGGCGAAATTGCGCGGCAAAAGTTCGCCTGCCGGCTGGCCGAGAAAGCTCATAAGCTCGACAATAAAGTCCACATTCACGTCAGTGCGCCCGAGTCTGCATCACAGCTTGACGATTTGCTGTGGACGTTCCGTGACGGAAGCTTCGTTCCGCACGAGCTGATCGCCAATTCGTCCGGATCACCGGCGTCGCCTGTCACCATCGGTTGCGATCAGTTTCCACCGGGCGACTGTGACCTCCTGATCAACCTCGGCGATACCATCCCCTGCGAAGCGGATGCTTTTCCGCGGGTGGCGGAAGTTGTAACCTGCGACGAAGAGTGCAAATCCCTGAGCAGGAAACGATTTGTTGATTATCGGGAACAGGGACATACACTCGACACCCACAACCTGTAATTGACCACGTCATTGCGCATTCCGGCGCCGGCTCAGGAGCCCGCGACCGCGCATCGACTGCTAAGCGACTATGGATAAAGCATACCGACCCAGGGATATTGAGCAGCGTCTTTACGAGCGCTGGGAAAAAAACGGCTGGTTTGCGCCGTTGGGCCAGGGCGAACCCTATTGCATCGTGATTCCACCACCGAATGTGACGGGCACGCTGCATATGGGTCACGCGTTCCAGGACACGATCATGGATGCGCTGATTCGCTATCACCGGATGACAGGTCGCAACACTCTCTGGCAACCCGGCATGGATCACGCAGGCATCGCGACGCAAATGGTGGTGGAACGACAGCTTAACGGCGAGGGAATGTCCCGGCGTGAGCTGGGTCGCGAGGTGTTCATCGAACGCGTCTGGAAATGGAAAAGCGAGTCCGGCGGCCACATTTGTAAACAACTCAGACGCATTGGCGCATCCGTCGACTGGCAACGCGACCAGTTCACGATGGATGACAATCTTACGGCGGCCGTCATAGAGGTCTTCGTCCGCCTATACAACGAAGGACTGATCTATCGTGGCAAGCGGCTCGTCAACTGGGATCCCGTCCTGCATACCGCCCTGTCCGATCTAGAGGTGTTACAGGAAGATGAGCCGGGCAATCTGTGGTACTTCCGTTATCCACTCGCCTCTGGCGAGGGTCACCTTGTCGTCGCGACGACGCGCCCGGAAACAATGCTCGGTGACAGCGGCATCGCCGTACATCCCGACGATGAGCGATACAGGGATCTCGTCGGACAGGAGGTCATCCT
>JAQWSV010000131.1 GCA_029243005.1 Woeseiaceae bacterium | reverse complement strand
CTGACGTTAAAGCCTTTCTGGGCGCTTGGGGCACCTACCCTTTCTTCTATAGCGGCAACGTCGCAATCAGTGATGCGGAAAGCGGTATGTACATGGCCTCGGATCAGACGCGCGCAGTTCCGCAAGGGATGATGCAGTTTTCATCGCCGTCTTTCGCCGCCGACGAAGGCCAGCAGGCACAACTACTTGTACAACGAACAGGTGGAACAACCGGCGCGATCAGTGTCGATTACGAAGTCCTGCACGCAACTGCGGATGCATCGGACTATGCAACTACTACCGGCACGCTCAGCTGGGGGGCGAATAACAGCGCTGACCAAACCATCGATCTCGATTTCGTTAACGATGGAGTCAGTGAGGCGATGGAACGACTGCTCGTTCGGCTTGTGAACCCGACGGGCGGCGCGACGCTGGGCAACCTGAGTACCGCAAGCGCCTACATCAGTGAGCCCGGCTCTGCATCAACGATCAATTTCAGCGAAGCATCAGTCAATATGACCGAGCGTGGATTCGCGACGGTCGTAGCCGTTGTCAGTCGAAGCGGCAGCGCAACTGGTACGACAAGTGTCGATCTCACGACCGGCGGTACGGCGACGGAGGGTGACGACTACACAGGCACGATTCCATCAACCCTGTCATGGGCAGCAGGCGACGGTGATCCTAAAACAATCGAAATCTCAATCGTGGACGATGGGACGGGTGAAAGTGACGAGACCATTACCCTGACGTTGAACAATCCGACCGGCGCCGTCGTCGGTGCCGACGACAATTTCACAGCTATGATTCTGGATGGCAGTGGTCCGAACACTGCTCCCAACGCAATTGCCGGTCCTGCCCAGACCAGGCATGGAACGAGTCAGGTCACGTTGGATGGCAGCCAGTCGAGCGATCCGGATGGTGATGTGCTGGGTTATCAGTGGGAACAGATCACGGGACCCGCCGTCGTACTGAGCAATCCGACTTCCGCCATCGCAACGTTTACTGCGCCTAACGTGTCTTCGGACACGCTTTTTCAGTTCCAATTGACTGTTACCGATTCTGGCGGTCTGGCGGACTCCGCTGTGGCAAACGTCACGGTGACGTTTCTCCAAACAGGTCCTAGCAGTAGTGGCGGCGGCGGTGGCGGCGGCTTTGGCTTGTGGGTGTTGCTAATTCTTGGACTTGCTACGATAAGGCGACGGTTCAGCCGAAAGGATGTCGTTTGATAATCGTCTGATTTCGATCAGGCCCGGTCGATATGATGTCGACCGGCGTCTCCACCAGTTCCTCGATTCGCATCAGGTAGTCTTGCGCGTTCTGCGGCAAGTCCTCGTAGGCTGTTGTGCCAACCGTAGAATCGGTCCATCCGGGCATGTCTTCGTATACAGGCTGACAATCCGCAAATCGATCGACCAGCACCGGTACGCCCTTGATCAGCTCCCCGTCGATTTCATAGCCAACGCAGATGCGAACCGTTTCTAGTCCGTCGAGTACATCGAGCTTCGTCACACAAAGTCCGGAAACGCTGCTATTGATGATTGATCGCCTGAGTGCGACCGCATCGAACCAACCACAACGACGAGGTCTTCCTGTCGTTGCGCCGAATTCCGCCCCAACGGTGCCAAGATGCTCGCCCATATCATCGAATAACTCGGTCGGGAACGGACCGGCACCAACGCGTGTCGTATACGCCTTCACAATACCCAGAATGTAATCGAGATTCAGGGGCCCGACTCCGGTACCGGTGCTGGCTGATGCTGCGACGGTGTTCGAGGACGTCACAAACGGATAGGTCCCATGATCGATGTCGAGGAAGGTACCCTGCGCACCTTCGAAAAGAATGCTGTCGCCATCGTCGGAGACATCCTTGAGAATCTGCGTCACATCAACGGTAATGTTACCGATGGTCTCGGCCGCCTTCAGCGATTCCTCGAGCGTCTGCGAAAAGTCGATCGGATCCGTGCCGAAATACTTTTGCAGAAGGAAGTTGTGATAATCGAGGATCTCGCCCAGCCTAGCCGCAAATTTCTCGCGAACGAAAAGATCGGACACGCGCAACGCACGCCGCGACACCTTGTCTTCGTACGCAGGACCGATACCTCGACCTGTTGTACCGATCGCAGACGAACCACGCGCTTTCTCTCGCGCTGCGTCCAGTGCCACATGTGACGGAAGAATCAACGGACACCCCGGACTGACGCGCAAGCGTTCATATACCGGTACACCGTTGGCAATGAGACCGTCCGCCTCCTCAATCAGCGCATCCAGCGACAGCACAACACCATTACCGATCAGGCACATCACACCTTCGCGCAGAATGCCTGATGGAATCAGATGCAACACCGTTTTCTTGCCGCCTATGACAAGCGTATGGCCGGCATTGTGGCCACCCTGGAAACGCGCGACAGCGGCGGCGCGGTCTGTCAGCAGGTCGACGATCTTGCCCTTACCTTCATCGCCCCACTGGGTCCCAATCACTACTACGTTTTTACCCATGATTGATTACCGCACCACGTAAAGCATGATCAGACCGATCGATGCGACCAACAGCCCCGTCATCCGCAAACTCGTGTCGTCCATCTGCCCAATTCGCACCACTGACTGTCGAAACAGGTTAGGGCCGGCAAAGGGAATCATCCCTTCGATGACAAGGTAGATCGAAAAACCCGTAAGGAGGTCCTGCCACATAGTGTTATCGCCAAATAGAAAGACGTCATTCCGAACGAGACGATGCGACCTTGTGACGCGATCAAATCGTCAATAGAAGCGTCGCTCGCACTTTTTATCTTTTTGTTATTCCTGCTCACCGGTTGAGCTGTTCAGATACCGGAAGAACTCGTTGTTCGGATCGAGTACCAGGATATCGCCGGCTTTGCCCATTGACTTCCGATAGGCGTCAATACTGCGATAAAACTCGTAGAACTCGGGATCCTGACTGTAGGCGTTAGCGTAAATCTCCGCCGCCCTAGCATCTCCTTCACCGCGAAGGATCTGGCTGTCGCGATATGCGTCAGCCAGAATAATCGTCCGCTCTTTGTCTGCTTCAGATTTGCGCCGCTGCTCGGTCTCCCGACCACCTGCACGCAGCTCCGCGGCGACACGATTACGCTCCTCACGCATTTCCCGATAAACCGCATTCTTTACGTCATCCGGAAATTCGACTTGCTTGACACGCACGTCGATGAGTTCGACACCCAGTCCCTGCGCTGTCGAGGAAGCCGTCACAAGCATGTCGCGCATCAACTCGGCTCGCTCTACTGATATCGCCTGTTCGACGGTGCGCTTACCAAATTCGGTCACGATCGCGTTCTTGATAATTTCAGACAATCGGTCATTGGCTACGCTTTCGAAGCCGCCAGTGGAGGTATAGAACGATACCGGCTCTACGATTCGCCATTTGACAAAGAAGTCAACCTGCAATGCACGCCGTTCTGCAGTAAAGATGCGTTCCGGCTGGTCGCTGATCGTCAGGATTCGACGCGGAAACTTGCGTACATTCTGGTAGATCGGAATCTTCCAGTGAAGTCCAGGCTCATAGGCGGACTCGACGACCTCACCGACCTGTAGCTTGATTGCGTGCTCGCGTTCGTTGACGGTAAACGCAGACAAGCCGATAGCAACAAACCCAAGGCCAAACACGACCAGTGTGGCAAATCTTGCGTTACTCATCGCGGTTCCCTCCGAATTCGGGTCCGGGGATCTTCTGCATCTCTTTGCTCCAGCGACAGGATCTCTTGGGTCTGCGTATCCGCAGAGCGATTGCTTTCCGCACCGGGTACCGACCGGTTACTGTTGCGGGTCAGCTGATCCAGTGGAAGATAGAGTAGGTTGCCTCCACCCTCAGCATCGATAAACACCTTGTTGGAGTTACCATATATCTCCTCGATAGCCTCAATGTACAGACGATCGCGCGTCACGCGAGGCGCCTTCTTATACTCGGTAAGCAATGCCTCAAAGCGCGAAGCCTCACCTTCCGCATCCCGGATGACCCGCTCCATGTAGGCTTCGGCGTCCAGGCGAACCCGCTCTGCATTACCTCTTGCCCTCGGAATGATGTCTTTCTCGTAGGTATCTGCCTCGAGAATGTAGCGACTCGCATCGTTCTCGGCCTGCTGCGCATCGTCAACCGCTTCCTGAACAGCGCCCGGATAATCGAGGTCTTCCAAGCTTATCGAGGTCACTTCGATACCCGCGCCGTACGCATCGAGTGTGCTCTGAACGATCACCTGGGTCCGCGGAGCAATCTGGTCACGCTGCTCGGTGACGAGGCGAATCAACGTACTCGTACCGACCACTTCGCGAAGTGCGCCTTCAGTGACGTCCTGCAAAGTTAGCTCGGGCTCGACCACCTCGAAGCTGTACTTTACCGGGTCGGTTCGGCGGTACTGTACGACCATCTGGATGAATACGTACTGGCGATCTGCCGTCAGCATTTCCGTGCGATACGGAAAGTTGTCAACCGCTTCGACGTTGACCAAATCGACTACCTCAATCGGGTAAGGGATATGCCAGTGCAGACCGGGCATCGTCGTTTCCGTATACGCGCCAAATCGCTGCTCGACACCACGCTCTGCCTGGTCCACCCGGTACAGACCGGTCGCCAACCAGGCAATCGCTAGCATTACAATTAAAACGGATCCGCTAGAGGATCTCGGCTTTGCACCACCGCTACCGCCACCTAGGACTCCGAACAGCTTTCGTTGCCAGCCACGCACAAGCTTGTCGAGCTCAATAGGCTCGCCACCCTCATTGTTCCAAGGGTCTTTCCCATTTCCAGGTTCATTCCAGGCCATATCTTTTAATTTCCTACTAAGCTGAAACCGCAGAGTCATCCCGCTGCGGTTCGATCAAAACATTTAGCGACAACTTCTCCCGTTTCATGAAACGGTGGAAGTCATGCTCTTCCAATTCTATCTCCACCAACCAGCCGCCATCATCGGCGCCCGTCTCCTGCAATACTGCACCCATGTCGAACAGCAGCGCACGCTGACGACCCTGGCTCACCTCAAGTCGAATAGTGCCACGAATCTTTTTCCGGCTGAGACGCCGCCCGACTGCATCCAGCAGAAGCGGAATTCCCTCGCCGGTTGCGGCAGACAACCAGACCGCTCTGCCCTCGCCCCGTTGATTATTCGTGAGTCGGGGTGCGCGATCCAGTTTATCGATCTTATTGTACACCCTTATTTGTGGCACCCGGTCGGCTTCCAGCTCACAAAGGACGGCATTGACTTGTCTTACTCGCTGCCAGCGATTGGGATCGCTGGCGTCGATGAGGTGCAGAATCAGGTCTGCCTCCCGCGCTTCCTGCAAAGTAGATCGGAATGCGGCGATCAGTTCATGTGGCAGATCCCGCACAAATCCCACGGTATCCGCCAATATGACTTCGCCATTATCTGGCAGTTCCAGTTTCCGCACCGTAGGGTCAAGGGTGGCAAACAGCTTGTCTTCGACATAAACGCCAGCCTCGGTCAGCGTATTAAAAAGCGTCGACTTGCCGGCATTGGTGTAACCCACCAGCGCCACGGTCGGAATTTCTGCACGCATGCGGTTACGGCGATTCATCGTGCGCCGGGCGTCGACCTGCTCGAGGCGCTCCTTCAGCTGCCGTATGCGTTTGCCGATCAGGCGCCGGTCAGTCTCCAGCTGGGTTTCACCCGGCCCGCGCAGACCAATGCCACCTTTCTGGCGCTCCAAGTGCGTCCAGCCACGCACCAGGCGAGTCGACAGGTGTCTGAGCTGCGCAAGTTCCACCTGCAATTTGCCTTCAAAGCTCCTCGCGCGCTGCGCAAATATATCGAGGATGAGCCCGGCCCGGTCTAGGACACGACATTTCAGCGTCTTCTCAAGATTCCGTTCCTGACTCGGACTTAAAGGCGCGCTCGAAATGATAAGCTCGGCGCCATGGCGACCGAGACTTTTCTGCACTTCGTCGAGTTTGCCCTTGCCAATGAAGTAGCGAGAATCCGGCCGTCGACGCGAGCTGACAAGCTGATCAACAATAACGGCACCTGCAGACTCCGCCAGCTCCACAAATTCTTCGCGTTCGTTGAGATGGGGGGTACCACCCGGCGATGCGTGAAGCAGAATGGCCTTCTCGCCGCTCTGTGGTCGCTCAAACAATCGCGACCTCCGGGACCAGGAATTTAGTCGTCAGAGTCACCCTCATCGCTGTCAGGAAGCGGCAGTCGGACGTTCCGCGCCGGCACGATCGTTGAAATAGCGTGTTTGTAAACCATTTTATTGACACTGTTTTTCAGTAGCACAACAAACTGGTCAAAAGAATCGACCTGACCCTGCAATTTAATGCCGTTCACCAGGTAGATAGAAACAGGCACCTTATCCTTGCGTAAAATATTGAGGAAAGGGTCCTACAATGACTGCCCTTTAGCCATGATTGGGTCTCCTTATTCTTCTTATTTGCTTATTCTTAATTATTAAGCAAAACCTCTGATGGCCAGAAACGCCCGGTGGCGCCGGTTGCCCACATGTCCTGACCAGCCCTAGCAGCAAAAAGTTTATCACAAGGCGTTTACGCCTTTGCCAGTTTTTATGTCTCCAATCTGTCCTTCAAGTGGGTGGATATTGTGCTGATCGGATCGGTTTCAAGCGGGTTGATCGTGACCAGATCTGACTCGCTCCTAAGCCACGTTATCTGGCGCTTGGCCAGCTGTCGGGTGGCAGCCAACGCACGTTCTCTCGCTTCTGCAAAGTCACACTCGCCGTCGAGGTGCGCCCACACCTGCCGATAGCCGACCGCGCGCATGGAAGGCTGCGTCGATGTCAGGTTTTCGCGGGCCCTTAGGCGCCCTACTTCGGCCACAAAGTCCTGCTCCAGCATGGCATCGAGACGCTTTTCAATGCGCGCGTGCAGTTCGGCGCGCGGTTCCGGGATCAATGCAAACTTGAGAAACTGGTAGTCATCACGAGGCGTCGGTGTCGCACGATGCCAGTCCGATAATGTCCGATCGCTGACTCGATAGACCTCCAGTGCACGCTGAATCCGCTGGCTGTCATTCGGATTGAGTCTCTCGGCGGTCTCGGGATCGACCTTCTCTAGTTCCGCATGCATTGCGGGCCAGCCAAGCGCCTCTGCCTCCCTGTTGATGGCTGCGCGAACTTCGTTTGCAGCCGGCGGCAGCTCTGCCATTCCGTTGATGAGGCTACGGAAGTACAACATGGTGCCGCCGACTAGGAGCGGAATTCGTCCTAGATCGTGTATACGATCGATCTCGCACTCTGCGTCGCGAATGAATTCGCCGGCTGAATACATGTCCTCCGGATCAATGATATCGACTAGGGCGTGTGGGAAGCGCTCGAGCACAGCCGGCTCAGGCTTCGCCGTACCGATATCCATACCACGATAAACGAGTGCGGAGTCGACACTGACCAGCTCCAGCGGGAAACGCTTGCTGAGCTCGATGGCGACTTCTGTCTTTCCGGACGCCGTCGGCCCCATCAAGCAGATGACCGAAACTCTCTCCAAGGGAATTACTGTCCGCGAAGAAAAAGCCGATCGAGTTCGGCGAGGCTTATGTTTGTCCAGGTCGGTCGCCCATGATTGCACTGATCAGCACGTTCGGTGGATTCCATTTCGCGTAACAACGCGTTCATCTCCGGCAGCGTCATGTGTCGATTGGCCCGGATGGAGTGATGACAGGCCATGGTCGCCAGCATGTCGTGACAAGTGTCCTCGATCCGATTGCTTGTTCCGGACTCCCGCAGATCTGACAAAACATCCCTTACCAAGGTTTCGGAATCGCTCTGCTTCAGAAGTGCCGGCACTTCGCGCAAAACCAGGCTGGTCGGTCCGTTGCGATCAATGACGAGGCCCAGACGAACGAACAGATCGGCAGAGTCCTCGGCTAGGCTTGCCTCGGCCTCGGATACCGATATCCTCGTAGGCACGAGGAGTGGCTGACGTATCACCGCCTTGTCATCGAACAATGTTTTCAGCTTTTCGTACACAATCCGTTCGTGGGCCGCGTGCATGTCAACAACAACGAGCCCTTCGTCATTCTCCGCAAGAATGTAGATCCCGGCCAGCTGTGCCATCGCGAAACCGAGGGGCGGGGCGGCACCTTCCTCCGGTAGCTTCGCCTCGGTCATCGCAACATTCGTCAGCGCCTGATAGGAAGTCAGCGCTTCACGAACGGCACCCGTTGCGCCGCCGCTGGACGGCAGGGACATGGATGACTGCTGGTAGACCGCCGAACTGATCACATTGGACGAAACAGGCAATACATTGTGACCGCCAGGCCGGGTGTCTTTCAGCAGGTGCTCGATCGCCTGTGCAACAAACCCGTGCACGCTACGACCTTCCCGGAATCGCACTTCGAGCTTGGCGGGGTGGGCATTGGCATCGACCAGTGTGGGGTCGATCGACAGGTAAAGCACATAGGCGGGAAAACGGCCATGGAACAATACATCCCGATAGGCATGGCGCACCGCATGATTCAATGTCTTGTCACTGACACTCCGTCCGTTGACAAACCAGAACTGCATATCGGCCTGACTGCGATTGAAGGTCGGCAAGCCAACAAACCCAGACAACGCCATATTGTCAGACTCGCGCTGAACAGAAATCGACTGAGCTGCAAATGCCTCTCCACAGATCTTTGTAATACGCTCGATGCGGCCATCATTATCGATCGCCGCTTTCAGATTCAGCACCGAGCGACCATTGTGACTGACTGAAAACGCAACATCGGGTCGCGCGAGCGCAAGGCGGCGAATCCACTTGTTGATGTGTCCGAATTCCGTGCGTTCCGTGCGCAGAAATTTGCGCCTTGCTGGAGTATTGTAAAAAAGATCGTGGACTTCGACTGACGTACCAGGCGGATGCGCAGCCGGAATCAGCTCGCTTACCTGACCATTGTCGGCATCGATCTGCCACGCAGATTCTCCAGTATTCGAAAAGAGGCTCAAACGCGCAACGGACGAGATGCTGGGCAGTGCCTCGCCACGAAATCCAAGCGACACCACGGCTTCAAGGTCCTCAAGACTGCTGATCTTGCTGGTTGCATGACGCGACAGCGCGAGTGCCATCTCATCCTTTGGAATTCCGCCACCGTCGTCGCGAATGCGAATCAACTTTTGCCCACCTGCCTGGATATCGATGCTGATGGCGTGAGCGCCTGCGTCCAGGCTGTTTTCCAACAGCTCTTTGACCACGGATGCGGGGCGCTCAACAACTTCGCCGGCGGCGATTTGATTGATCAAGTGTCCAGGAAGCTGACGGATCGGCATCGGGGCATTCTATGCCATCGTGCCTTCTCGAGTCGCGTTTGCAGCGGGCGACTTGCGGAAGCAACGACGACTGTGCCGCGCCGAGGTCGAAATATGCTGCCCGGTCGAGGCCTTAAGTGCCAGCGTAGACGGGGATCTTTAGTGTCTGGCCAATGCGCACAATGTCACTGGACAGCTGATTGGTCGTCCTGATGGCAGACATACTGACATTATAGCGCTCGGCAATCTCGCTCAGCGTGTCACCCAGCGTAATGACGTGACTCACCTGTTGCGTCGGCCTGCGCTTCTGGTTCATCGCGATCAGCGTATTGGGCGGTGGATTCTCATGAAAGTAATTGCGTATGCCAGCGAGGACAGCCATCGCAAGCTTGTCTTGGTGGGTTCTGCTGCGAAGTAATCTCTCTTCATCCGGATTCGAGATGTAGGCCGTTTCCACAAGTATGGATGGAACGTCCGGTGACTTGAGGACCAGGAAACCCGCCTGTTGCACGGTACGCCGATGAACTTTGCCGATCCGGGCAAGCTGGTCGATGACATCGCTACCGACATCGAGGCTCGCACTCAATGCAGCATTCTGTGACAGATCCAGCAATACCGATGCGAGCACCGGGTCCTTGTCGGCCAGCGATACACCGCCAACCAGGCTGGATGCGTTTTCCCGCTCTGCCAAGCGCTTGGCCGCCTCGTCACTTGCGCCCTTGAGCGACAGCACGTAAACCGATGCGCCGCGCGCGCGACGATCGTCAACAGCATCTGCATGAATGGAGACAAACAGGTCCGCATTCGCGCGTCGAGCTATTTCCATGCGTTCGCGATGATCGACATAAACGTCACGGTCGCGAATCAGTACGGCCCTCATACCGGGTTCTGCATTGATTCGGTTCGCGAGGTTTTTGCTGACGATCAACGCAACATCTTTTTCCCGGGTTTTACCACGGCCAACGGCACCGGGATCATGCCCGCCGTGGCCCGCATCGACCGCCACGACGATGTCACGTCCCCGCCCATGCTCGTCGGATGCGCGCTTGACAGCACGAGCGTTACTCTGCTGCTGAAGATCGATGACGAGGCGCTCACCATACTTGTCATTGGGCCCGGCGGTGAAACTCCGCGATCTTACTTCCTGGTTGAGATCCAGGACCACGCGAAGCTGACCGTTGGCGCGCGATCCTGTCCGAATGGACCGAATCGCGCCGCCACTGGGCAAGTTCTTCAACGAATATGCCAAGCGTCCGTCCTTGAGATCCACAACCAACCGATCAGGCCCGCGCAGGGTAAATATGCTGTGCTGTACCGGATGGCTCAGGTCGAGAACCACACGGGTACGACCTTCCTCAGACCAGAGTCTGACGTTTTCGACAGTGGTCGCAGCCTGCACGCCGGATGACGCAAGCAGGACCAATGCAATGAGTGTCAATCGCCCAATGAAGCTCATGCAGTACGGTGGATCTTCTAGCCACAGAGTATTCGGTCAGTATACGAATCCTGAGAGAAATTCCAATATTTCATTTAATTATTAATGAGATATCGAAACTAATTAAGGTTCATTCCTTCCAACAGGGCAGCCCCTCGCTCACTGGTGCCGCGAAGCGCAGCACGCCGGCCCTCCCCGTCGTAGCTAAGTGTTATCAACAGATCGGCTTCCGCTTCGATGTCCGGTATTCGCTCGGGCCACTCCACGATACGCAGACCCTCGACCAGATCGTCCCAGCCCAAGAATTCAAGCTCATCAGCGGAACTGATTCTATATAAATCAATATGATAGGCCAAGAATGAACGGAAATCATAAGGCTCGACCAGCGTGTAGGTCGGGCTCGGTACCGTCCCGGCGTGGCCGAAAGTCTGCAACATCGACCGTGCCATTGTTGATTTGCCCGCTCCCAGGTCACCTTGCAGCAGGATCAACCACCCCGCCGGCGATGCAGACAGTGCCCCGGCAAGGTCAGCGCCAAGCTGAATCGTCGCCGTCTCGTCCGGCAGCATCACCCGCTGGGTCAGTGATTGATCCACGAACGAATCTCCGCAATCACGTCCGAGACGATGAGCCCGCGCTCGCCGCTCAGGGCCGCTTTATCGCCTGCCCGTCCGTGCACCTGCACACCGACGACTGCCGCTGATTCCGCGGAGAGCTTCTGGGCGCGAAGTCCCGCAATAATGCCGGTTAGCGCATCACCCATGCCGCCACTTGCCATGCCAGGGTTGCCCGCACTGCAGAGCCAGGGTGAACCGCTTTCTGATGACACCAGTGTGCCGGCGCCCTTGAGGACTGCCGTGCCACCGAATTTACCGACCAGTGCATTGAGTGCAGCAGGCCGATCGGCCTGTACATCTGTCACAGACTTGCCAAGCAAGACGCCTGCCTCCCCCGGGTGTGGAGTCAGAATAGTGTCATCGTGCTCACACCCTACCTCGCGCAGCAGATTGAGCGCGTCTGCGTCAACAACGACGGATTTACCAGACTGCAATACGGTGCTTAGCAGAGATTGCGCCCATTCATCCCGTCCTAGACCGGGCCCGACGGCAACAACCGTGGCGCGATCCAAAAGCGATGTAAGGTCTTCGCTACCATTGACACCATGGCACATCAGTTCCGGCCGGCCAGCCGATATCTGACGACTGTGGTCGGGGTGGGTCGCGACACTCACCAGTCCCGCGCCAGCCCGGAGCGCTGCCTCGCCACAGACCCGCACGGCACCTGCCATGCCGGGTGCGCCTCCAACAATCAGAACGTGTCCGTATGTGCCCTTGTGCGCGCTTCGATTGCGCCGCGGCAGCGCCTGTCGAACGATACTGTCGTCAATG
>JAQWSV010000109.1 GCA_029243005.1 Woeseiaceae bacterium | reverse complement strand
ATTGAATTTCGACTCATCCTTCACCAGGCACGAGCGGGACAGGTAATAGAAATCGTCGACGTTTTGTCCAGCCACACCCTTCTTCATCGCTTCAAGCAATGTCAGCAACTCGGTGATGGACGGCTTCATGCCACCTTCCCTCAGCATGAAGAAGAAGTCGGTCAGCATCTTTTACTACTGCGTGTTGGTACGTCGATCGAGGAAGACCAGTTGCTCGAAAAGGTGCACATCCTGCTCGTTCTTCAAAAGAGCGCCATACAACGGCGGAATCGCCTCGCGCGAGTCCTCCGCACGCAGCGCCTCCGGCGGAATGTCTTCGGCGACCAGCAACTTTATCCAGTCGAGAAGCTCGGACGTCGACGGCTTCTTTTTCAAGCCACGCACATCGCGTACTTTGTAGAAGGCCTCCAGCGCCTCTTTCAACAGATTTTTCTTCAACCCCGGAAAATGCACGTTGACGATTTTAGTCATTGTCTCCTGGTCGGGAAACTTGATGTAATGGAAGAAGCAGCGGCGCAAGAACGCGTCAGGCAGTTCCTTCTCGTTGTTACTCGTGATGACAACGATGGGACGTTGCTTCGCGCGAACCAGCTCCTTGGTCTCGTATACATAGAACTCCATACGATCGAGTTCCTGCAGCAGATCATTGGGGAACTCGATGTCTGCCTTGTCGATCTCGTCGATCAGCAGCACCGGTTGTTCGTTAGCGGCGAACGCCTCCCAGATCTTGCCGCGCACGATGTAGTTCGCGATGTCATGGACCTTGTCGTCACCGAGCTGCGAATCGCGCAGGCGAGCAACAGCGTCGTAATCGTAAAGCCCTTGCTGCGCCTTGGTCGTCGACTTGATGTGCCACTCGAACAGGGGGCGTTTCAGAGCACTGGCGACCTCCAGTGCAAGCTGGGTCTTGCCGGTACCAGGCTCACCCTTGATCAGTATCGGGCGCTCTAGCGTCACGGCAGCATTGACGGCCATCATCAGGTCGTTGGTCGCAATGTATGAGCTGGTGCCTTCGAATTTCTTGTCGATCATGCGGAAATTATAATTGAACAGCGATGCTGGAAGTATCCGCGCTCGCACCTGCTGGCACAAGAGTCGACAGATTATGTCGTCAGTCCGCCGCCTTTAATACGAGCTTGTGCACGGCCTCACCCGGCAGGAAAGACGACGCACGGCCTTCTGCCCAGTCGTCATGCCCGACATGGTAGTAGTCAGACAACGGGTGTCCGCTCTGGCCTGTGGGCATGTGTAAAATGCCATTCCGTTCGTCCCCCGGAGTGACCGCGAAACGCTCGGACGCGCCGAACGTCGGGCCCTGCGCACGAGGTAGATTCGTGTCTCCGGGCAACGGATCCGAGGGCATATCGAGCCAACCTGACAGGAATGGCAAAGCGCGACTCAGCGGATGACGAATAGAAACCGTATTCCTTTCGCCCCAGGTCCGCTTTTCCAGGCCATCATCGTAGCTGTCTTGGTAGAACTCGATGTTGGTGTCCACAGCCATAACGAACAACGCATTCCAGCTTTCATAGTCATCGGTCAACAGGTGATCCGGCTGATCCTGAACGAGGTCCCAGAGTGCGCCTTCAATCTGGTTGCTCATTCGCAGCTCGGTATCCCCGCCGTAACGCTCGAGTACCGGTTGCATCAGCATCGCGAAGACACGATTGCGCACTTCAACCCGAAAGCTTCGAACCAGACGGTAACCCACAGAATCCGTCGATGCCCGGGGAATCCAATCTTCGACTAGGGCACGATACTTGGCACGGGCCGGAGCGCCGTCAATCGCCGAGTCACTCAATTCGTTAAGCAACAGCTCCCGCCACCGCTCGAGGAAAACAGCCCGATCGTCGAGCTGGATCGCCAGCATGTCTTCCGGTGAAAAGCGATCGATCGCAAACAGGCCATCACGAATTTGCTGCGCACGGGCTCCAAGATCGTAGCCACCGTCGCCGATTATGCTGAGCGCATCGCCGTCGACGACCCGTGCATTGGCCGTCCAGATACGTCCCGACTCGGGATTGACGACCTGAGGATAGTCCTCCGGTGCCACCCAACCCGTCCAGCCACTACCTTCGCTCCAGTCGCCGGGCAACATCGGGTCATACCCTTCACGGATGGGAATCTGACCGGCAATCGTCCAACCGATGTTGCCGTCGACGTCACCCACTACAAAATTCTGCGGTGGCATGTCGATCGTATTGGCAATCTGCAGGGCTATATCAACATTCTTCGCCGTCTCAATATTGAGGTGACCGAGAGTGACATTCCGGGTCATGTGCGCGATCCAGCTGATCGCAAATGTATGTTCCGGATCCGGATCGTCTTCGAGAACCGGCCCCCAGATCGTCTCCCTGACCTGCATAATCTCAGGGTCGCCGTTCTTGATGTCGATGACTTCATCGAAAACGGCAAATGACTGTGGGCCTTCCGGCGTCAGGTAGGTGCCCTCCTCAGGGCCCGGCCGCACGATGACGGCGTCGGACCAGTCACCATAACTGTTCGTATTACCCCAGGCGATGTGCCCGTTGGACCCCGCTGGAACGATCGGCGTGCCTGGCAAGGTGACACCGGACAGGTTGAGTTGCGATGCATCATTGATCTGCAGTTGCACACGGTACCAGACATTCGGTGTAGTGATACCAAGGTGCATATCGTTGGCGACGATCGCACCACCGGATGTAGTCAATGCACCTGCAACCGCCCAGTTATTGCTGCCGGGCAGCAAACCGCTATCATCAAGATCGGCCGGATTGAATGCCATCGGTGCAACCCGTCCTTTGAGATTGTAGGTCTCGGCATCCGGATAGGGCAGTGTTTTCCAGTGATCACCGAGTATCGGTGCATCCCAAATCGTGCCCTGTTGGTAAAGCCAAGTATAAACCTCGTCCGGCAAAGCTTGCCTGGCAAGTCCGCGACGAATGTCCCGTGCTGCCGTCTCGTCGTTTAACTGAAGATACATCGTGAAAACTGCCAGCAGCGTATCGGCTTCGACCCAAGGTTCCGGATCTTCGCCAACGAGAAAATATTCAAAGGGCTTCGCGCCGAGATCGGCAAGGCCCGCATTCACGCCGTTCGTATAGGCGGTAACGACGGCCCGCTCTGATGGCGGCAATTGCTCAATGATGGCGACTGCCCGTGCACGGAAGCGGTGCAGGCGATGTCGCTTGTCGGTGGGCACTGCAGCAACACCGAAGAGCGCCGCCAGCTCGCCGGCAGAATTGCGACGTGTCAAGTCCATCTGGAAATATCGGTCCTGCGCGTGGACGTATCCCGTCCCATAGGACAGGTCGTTCCGATTGGCGGCCATGATGACAGGTATTCCGGCCGCGTCTCGTTTGATGGTGACATCGGCAGACACACCATTGGTTACGATCTCGCCATCCAGTTGTGGAAGGCTCATGGTCAGAATCGCATAGACAATCACTATCGCGACGACGCTCAGCGCCGCCATGACAGCGATTAACCGCAAAAAGCGTTGTTTCATATTGGGTATATCGGTTTTGAATTCAGATCGAGGTGTTGACCTCGACTATCTGCATGGAATTGGTACTGCCCGAGACACCGGCGAGAGCACCCTTCGTAAAGATCACGCGATCGCCCTCTTCCACGAGCTTGTTGGACAAGAGCGTCTGGAAGATGTCGCGATATAGGAGCCTCAGGTCCGTCTTTTGAATCTTGAATGACACTGGATACACGCCGCGGTAAAGCGTTACACAGCGACAGGTTTTATCGTATGGCGTGAAAGCATAAATAGGAATGTCGGATCGGATACGCGACATCCACAGGGTAGTCGAGCCGGACTCCGTCAGGGCAATAATTGCACTGACATTCAGATGATTCGCGGTGTACATAACCGCCATGGCGATCGCCTCGTCGACCTCACGAAAGCGATCATCGAGCCGATGTGATGTGCGACCACGTGCAAGTACGTGTTTCTCCGCGCCCAGGCAGATAGCGCTCATCGCATCGATAACCTCAACTGGATACTCGCCGATGGCGGTTTCAGCCGACAGCATGACACCATCGGTGCCGTCAATAACGGCATTGGCAACATCGGACACCTCAGCGCGCGTTGGAATCGGACTATTGATCATCGACTCCATCATCTGCGTCGCCGTAATCACGATTTTGTTCGAGTAACGTGTGCGCTTGATGATCTGCTTTTGTTTACCCGTCAGCTCCGCATAACCCATCTCAACCCCGAGGTCGCCCCTGGCCACCATGATGGCGTCTGATGCGTCGATGATCTCATCGATGTGATCAAGCGCCTCTGCGCGCTCGATTTTGGATATGATCCGGCCGTGGCCACCCGCCTCTCTCAGAAGCCGGCGTGCCTCACGAACGTCATCCGCAGTGCGAACGAATGACACCGCGATGTAGTCCATGTCCATCTCGGCAGCGAAACGAATGTCAGATCGGTCCTTATCGGTCAGTGCATCTGCAGACAATCCGCCACCCTGTCGGTTGACACCCTTGTGATCCGACAGGACGCCGCCTATTTCGACGGTAGTATGTACGCGAGAGCCGTCAATCCTTATGACCCTCAGTATGATTTGGCCATCATTGAGCAGGAGCGCATCACCTGGCACCACGTCCTTGTGCAGATTTTCATAGGCAATGCCAACACCTGCCTTATTACCCTCGAGCTTCCCCAGTTCCGGATCCAGGAAAAATTCGTGGCCTTTCTTGAGGGTGACACTCGACTCGCGGAATCGACACACCCGAATCTTCGGTCCCTGCAAATCGCCGATGACGCCGACGAACTTACCGCGCTTCGCCGCCGCTGACCGTAGCATCTCGAGCCGGGCCTTTTGCTCATCCTGGTTGCCATGGGAAAAATTGAACCGTGCGGCATCAAGGCCGGCATCGATCATCTTGCGCAGCGCTTCCGGATCGTCGGTCGATGGCCCGAGCGTGGCGATTATCTTTGTACGTCGTTTCATGGGTGCAATTATTGCACACGTGCCCAACTCGTGGTGCGTACTTTCGCTGATGTCACATAACCGTAAAAACGCTATGCTACGCTGAACACCCAATAGGCCGGGACCATATCGCTACATGATCAGCCGACGACGATTTCTGCAGACGCTTGCCGTCACCGCCGCAACACCAACCACGGTGTTCGTGAGTGATAAAGCCTCGGCCGGCTTTGGGGCACTAGTAACCGACCCGCAGGGTCTGCTCGATCTGCCGGAAGGTTTTTCCTACTCTGTCATCGCCCGTATGGGTGAAGAGATGGACGACGGGCTGCGTATGCCGGGGCTTCCGGACGGCATGGCTGCTTTCGACGCGGGCAACGGCACAGTCAAGCTGATTTGTAATCATGAACTGAGCGCGAGCCAACAGGAATTTGGTCCTTTCGGTAAATCGCTCGAGCGCCTCGAATTGGTGGATGCTGAAAAAGTCTATGACCTCGGCGACCGCACTTCACCCGGCACCGGCGGCACGTCGACGATCCACTACGATCTTGCCGCCGGGGAACGCCTCGGCATGCACCTGAGCTTGGCGGGCACGGCAATCAATTGTTCGGGCGGCCCGACCCCGTGGGGGAGCTGGCTGAGTTGCGAGGAAACGTTTACCGATCCCGGCGCCGGATTCGAGCGCGGTCGTGTGATACATCGTGAGAAACACCATGGCTACATTTTTGAAGTCCCAGTCAGCGCCGACGGCTTGGTGAACCCGGAGCCATTGACCTCAATGGGCCGATTTGAGCACGAGGCTGCTTCCGTCGATCCTAAAACGGGCATCGTGTACCTGACCGAAGATCGGTGGGACAGCGCTTTTTATCGGTTCATACCAAACGTACCGGGCAAACTGAAGGAGGGTGGCCGGCTACAGGCGCTCAAGATCCTAGAAAGGCCGATGTTCGACACACGAAACTGGGAGGGCGTGCCGCTTGTGCCGCATGCTTGGCTCGATGTCGAATGGGTTGACCTCGACGACCCGGATCCCGACGAAAACGATTTGCGGCTTCGCGCCCAGGAGCAAGGCGGGGCAATTTTCGCTCGCGGCGAGGGAATCTGCCGCTCCGGGCAGGACTTCGCCTTCACGGCTACCATTGGCGGCCCGGACCGGATGGGCCAAATATTCGTTTATCGCCCGAGTCCTGCAGAAGGGACCGACGAAGAATCTGCGGCGCCGGCCAGGCTTGCCTTGATTGCGGAGTCGCTGTCAGACAGCATGTTACGCAACGCTGATAACCTGACGCTCAGCCCGTGGGGCGATCTCATCGTTTGCGAAGATACGCCGGGCTACTGCGGAATGGTCGCTGTGCGGCCAGACGGCATTCAGTATCGAATCGCAGGTAACTCTTGGGAAGGTGCGGAACTGGCGGGCGTCTGTTTCTCACCAGACGGGTCGACGTTGTTCGTCAATGTCCAGCAAGCCCATGTAACGCTGGCCATCACCGGTCCCTGGTCCACGCCCAGATAGATCTTTAGCCTGCAGCTCTATCTTCGAGGATGGCTACCGCAGGTAGCGTCTTGCCTTCAACGAACTCGAGAAACGCACCGCCACCCGTGGATATATAAGAGATGCGATCGGCGACCCCGTACTTGTCGATTGCCGCGAGTGTATCGCCACCGCCAGCAACGGAGAATGCGGCGCTGTCAGCGATAGTTTCCGCCAAGACGCGCGTACCGTCGCCGAACTGGTCGAATTCGAATACGCCGACCGGCCCGTTCCAGATGATGGTACCGGCGTCTTTCAGTAGCGCCGCGAATCGCGCCGCAGTTTGCGGTCCGATGTCGAGAATCAGTTCATTCGCCGCAACCTCTGTGACCGATCTGGTTATCGCTGTCGCATCCGCAGAAAATGAATCGGCCACGACAACGTCATCAGGTACCGGAATTTCCGCCCTGTCCTGATCATTGGCCGCGAGCGCCGACGCCGTGTCCAGCATGTCGGGCTCGTGCAGTGACTCGCCAACATGGTGCCCGGCCGCGGCGATGAACGTATTGGCGATACCGCCACCCACGATCAACTGGTCGACGACATTGCCGAGCGCCTCGAGAACCGTCAGTTTCGTCGACACCTTCGAACCGCCGACTATGGCAACCATTGGCCGCGCAGGATTATCGAGCGCTTGCGCGAGTGCCTCGAGCTCACCTGACAGCAGCGGCCCTGCACAGGCGACGGGCGCAAACTTCGCAACACCATAGGTGCTCGCCTGCGCCCGGTGTGCGGTCCCGAATGCATCCATAACAAAAACATCGCAAAGCGCTGCCATCTTCCGTGCGAGACCGTCATCGCAGGCCTTTTCGCCAGGGAGAAAACGAACGTTTTCCAGCAGGATCGGTGTACCCGGCTCGACATCGACACCGTCGATCCAGTCGGCCACCAGTGATACCTCGGTACCGAGCAGCTCACCGAGACGCGCGGCAACCGGCGCCAGCGAAAATTGCGTGTCTGCCCGGCCCTCGGTCGGGCGTCCGAGATGTGACATCAGCATCACTGCGGCGCCAGCATCAAGTGCCGCCTGGATGGTCGGTAGTGCAGCGCGAATTCGCGCGTCACTGGTGACCAGCCCGTCAGCGACGGGTACGTTGAGGTCTTCGCGAATCAGGACGCGCTTACCGGCGAGGTCGACCTCACCCATGCGAATGATGGTCATGGAGCAGGCCTGACTTTCGCTAGCTTGCTTTCATCAGCGCGACAGTGGTGTCCAGCATCCGATTGGAGAAGCCCCACTCATTGTCGTACCAGGAAACGACCTTCACACAAGTACCGTCGATGACCTTCGTCAGCCCCGCATCGTAAGTCGATGACGCGGGATTGTGATTGAAGTCGACCGATACGAGCGGCTCATCATTGTAGTCCAGGACACCTTTCAGCGGGCCTTCACTGGCTGCGCGCAGTACATCATTGATCTCGTCAATCGACGTTTCGCGTTCGGCAACAAAAGTCAGGTCGACTGCGGATACGTTGATCGTCGGGACACGCATCGAAAATCCATCGAGCTTGCCATTGAGTTCTGGCAGCACGAGGCCGACGGCTTTGGCAGCGCCGGTGCTGGTTGGGATCTGCGACATCGTGGCCGAACGCGCCCGGCGCAGGTCTTTGTGGAATACGTCGGTCAGGACCTGGTCGTTCGTGTAGGCGTGAATCGTCGTCATGATGCCGTGCTTGACGCCAATGGCTTCGTGGAGTGGTTTGACCAGAGGAGCGAGACAGTTGGTCGTGCATGAAGCATTGGAAATAATCTCGTCGCTGGCTTCCAGCGTGTCGTGATTGACGCCGTAGACGATGGTCTTATTAACACCCTCACCTCCGGGCGCCGAAATGATGACCTTCCTGGCACCACTCTCGATGTGCTTGCCGGCGGTTTCTGCGGTGCAAAAGAACCCGGTTGATTCGAAAACGACATCGACACCGAGGTCACCCCACGGCAATTTAGCCGGATCGCGCTCTGCCAGAACTTTAATCCGGTCGCCATTGACGATTATATCGCCGCCATCGACCTCGACCGTACCGGGGAACCGGCCATGCGCAGTGTCGTAGCGCGTCAGGTGCGCGTTAGTATTAGCGTCGCCGAGATCGTTCAGCGCAACCACATCAAATTCGCCTGCACGGTCCGACTCGTGGATCGCGCGCAGGATGTTTCTTCCGATTCGGCCATATCCGTTGATGCCGACCTTTATAGTCATTTCTGTCTCCTGGTATTCGTTACGACGCCAGCAATTCGCTGGCGACTTTGATGACGTTGTCTTGAGAGAAGCCAAAGTGACGGAATAATTCGTCCGCCGGCGCTGACGCGCCAAAACTGCTCATGCCGATGACGCGACCCGCCGTGCCGACATAGCGCCACCAGCCATCGGTTACACCGGCTTCGATTGCGACCCGTGCCGTCACGGATGGCGGCAGCACGGACGCGCGGTAGCCCTCCGACTGTTGGTCGAAGGCCTCGGTACATGGCATTGACACGACACGTACCTGACGGCCGTCGGCGGCCATTGCTTCTGCGGCGTCCATCGCGAGCGGGACTTCCGAGCCTGTCGCAATCAGAATGAGTTCGGGCGTGCCGTCGCAGTCACGCAGCACGTAGCCGCCGTGGCGAATCGCTTCGACTTGGTCTTTCGAACGCGGCTGATGCGGCAATCCCTGGCGGGTCAGCACCAGGCTGGTCGGGCCGTTCGTATTTTCGAGTGCATCACGCCATGCCACCGCGACTTCAACGGTGTCGCAGGGTCGCCAGACCCGCATGTTCGGCATGATCCGTAAACTCTGCACGTGCTCGACCGGCTGGTGTGTCGGACCATCTTCGCCGAGCCCGATCGAATCATGCGTGAACACGAACACATTGCGAAGCTCCATCAGTGCCGCCATGCGAAGCGCATTGCGAGCATAGTCCGAGAAGACGAGGAAGGTGCCGGAATACGGCAACACACCGCCATGCAGACCCATGCCATTGCACATCGCGGCCATGCCGAACTCTCTCACGCCAAAGTAGATGTAATTGCCGGAGGCGTTGTACCCGGTGATATCATCCGACCCGGAATGTCGGGTCAGGTTCGAACCCGTAAGGTCCGCAGAACCGCCTGCCATTTCGGGCAGCACCGGCGTAAACGCATTCAGGGCAACCAGCGACGCTTTGCGCGTTGCCATATCTGCACCCGCCGCATCGATTTCCGCAATCGCTTTATCGGCAAAGTCGCTCCAGTCAGCCGGAAGGTCACCCTGCATGCGTCGCTGGTATTCAGCGGCCAGATCAGGGTGTGCTTCTTTGTAGGCGTCCCAGATCTTCCGCCAGTCAGCTTCTGCGGCCGAGCCTGTATCTCGGGCATCCCAGCCGTCGGCGACATCCGCTGGGATCTCGAACGGCGGATATTCCCATCCGATCGCCTTCCTGACCTTGGCAATCTCGTCGTCACCGAGCGGTGCGCCGTGCGTGCCTGCCGTACCCTGCTTGTTCGGAGAGCCGCAGCCAATAATTGTCTTGCAACAAATTAGCGTCGGCCTATCGGTGTCCGCAATAGCGGCATCGATAGCCACCGCTATCGCCCCGCTGTCATGGCCATCTACATTGTCGATCACCTGCCAGCCATAGGACTCGAAACGCTTCGCCGTGTCGTCCGTGAACCAACCATCGGTTTCGCCGTCGATCGAAATACCGTTGTCGTCATACAGGCAAATCAGTTTGCCGAGCTTCAGCGTACCTGCGAGCGAACAGGCTTCGTGTGAGATGCCTTCCATCAGGCAGCCATCGCCAGCGAAAACCCAGGTGCGATGATCCACGATGTCGTAGCCATCGCGATTGAAGGTCGACGCGAGCATCCTTTCGGTCAGCGTCATGCCTACGGCATTCGCAATACCTTGGCCCAGCGGGCCCGTGGTTGTCTCGATACCGAGATGCACGTCGCGCTCAGGATGACCCGCGGTGTCCCTACCAAACTGGCGGAAATTCCTGAGCTCATCGATCGACAGCGGATAGCCGCTGAGATGCAGCAGGCTGTATAAGAGCATCGAACCGTGACCGTTCGAGAGCACAAATCGATCGCGATCGGTCCAGGAGGGATTCTCAGGGTTATGTTTGAGGTAATCGTTCCACAGCACTTCGGCGATGTCGGCCATGCCCATGGGCATGCCCGGATGCCCCGAGTTGGCTGCCTGGACGGCATCCATCGAAAGTGCGCGAACAGCGTTGGCAAGTGTGCGACGGTCGGTCGCACCGGCGGAGGTCGTACGGCTGGATTGTAGTGACATTGTCAGGTATGGGACCTTTGCGGCCTTTGATTATCGTTAAGTTCGAGCGCGTCAGGGCTGGCGACTTCCGCCGACGCCGCGCATTTTCCCTGTTTGCGGGAGACGTAGCAAGCCGTTCTGTTGATTTGATCTATAGTGACAATTAGTTACCACCGTCGCGTGGTACCCGGCTGTAACCGTGGGTTACAATCGATGGCTTTCATAACTACCCAACAAGCATTCTCATGAGTGATTCCTATCTTTTCACCTCGGAGTCCGTCTCCGAGGGCCATCCTGACAAGATATCCGATCAGGTTTCGGATGCTGTTCTGGATGCCATCATTGCCGAAGACACGTCGGCGCGCGTGGCCTGCGAGACGCTGGTAAAAACGGGCATGGTCTTGGTGGCCGGCGAAGTGACCACCAGTGCCACGGTCGATATCGAGGAACTCGTTCGGAGAACCATCTGTGAAATCGGCTACACCGATTCCGACATGGGATTCGACGGCAACACCTGTGCCGTGCTCAACGGTCTGGGCAAGCAATCCCCGGACATCGCACAAGGCGTCGATCGCGAAGATCCGGAATCCCAAGGCGCGGGCGACCAGGGTCTGATGTTCGGCTACGCGACCAATGAAACCGAAGTGCTCATGCCGGCGCCGATCACCTATTCGCATATGCTCATGCAACGCCATGCGGAAGTCCGCAAGAACGGCTCTCTTCCCTGGCTGCGCCCTGATGCCAAGAGCCAGGTGACCTTCCGCTACGAAGACAATAAGCCGACCGGCATCGATGCCGTCGTGCTGTCATCACAGCACCATGCAGACGTCAAGATGGACGATCTGCGCGAAGCGGTCATGGAAGAAAT
>JAQWSV010000106.1 GCA_029243005.1 Woeseiaceae bacterium | reverse complement strand
GATATGGGCCAGTGTTGTCTTGCCAAGTCCTGGAGGGCCAAAAATCAGGACGTGATCCAGCGCCTCTTCACGATTCCGGGCTGCCGTAATGAAGATATTCATCTGCTGTTTGACGCTGGACTGGCCGACGTATTCGTCAAGCTGTCGTGGCCGAATAGCCCGGTCAAACGCCTTGTCCTCGTCCTTCGTAGCAGCGCTAGTCAATCGATCGTGCTCGATACTACTCATGGTCAGCTCACTGCCTGGCGCAAGGCCATACGAATGATGTCTTCCGCAGACATGTCCCCCACGTCGATAGACGAAAGGAGTTTCTTGACCTCGCTGGGCTTGTAGCCGAGGGAGACAAGGGCCTCGACGGCCTCACTGCGGGAATCAGCCGGCGCTGTACTCGGACCAGAACCGTCAGTCAGGTTCAGGGTTTTATCTATCTTATCTCGCATTTCGATGATCAGCCGCTCTGCGGTTTTCTTGCCAACACCCGGGATCTTGACGAGCAACGCTGCATCTTCGAGATGCACGCAGCGTTCGAAATCGGCCACCGTCATGGCAGACAAAATAGCGAGTCCCAGCTTGGCGCCCACCCCACTGACGCCGAGCAAAGCACGAAACAAGGCCCTCTCTTCAGTCGACCCGAATCCATACAACGCATGCGCGTTTTCTCGGACAACAAAATGCGTATGCAAGAAGACCTCATTCCCGTCAGTGGGCAACGCAAGGAATGTCGACATAGGCGTTTCGACTTCGTAACCAACACCGCTACATTCGATAAGCGCTGTTGGCGCCTGACGTGAGAGCACCTTGCCACGAAGTGAGCCGATCACTTGGTCCCTTCCAGACGCACTGTATGCCCTGTATTGCTGTTAAGTCGACGCTGATTGGCGTGACAAAGCGCCGCAGCAAGAGCGTCCGCCGCATCAGCCGATGGCGCGCCATCAAGGTTCAGAAGATTGACGATCATGTGCTGAACCTGCTCCTTGGTTGCAGCGCCCGTGCCAACGATGGCTTGCTTGATCTCCCTCGGCGCATATTCGACCACCTCCAACTCCAGCGAGAACGTCGCACAGATGGCAGCCGATCGCGCGTGACCGAGTTTAAGTGCGCTCGATGCATTCTTGTGCATGAAAACGCTCTCGACAGAGACCACTTGTGGGCGATGTTCCTCCACGATCTCTGCGACAGCACGATAGATCAGTTTCAGCCGGCTAGGAAAGTCCCCCTCGACACTGCGAATGGTGCCACTGGCCACGTAAGCGGCATTGGGACCCTCACAGTCAACGATACCAAAGCCCGTCAATCGCGATCCGGGGTCGATGCCGAGAATTCGCACCGTGTCAGTCAATCGTCACCTCAGAGCTGGGCCAGGACGTCATCGGCGATATCCGCATTGCTGTAAACGTTCTGCACATCGTCCAGGTCCTCCAACATTTCCAGCATCTTGACCATCGAGCTCGCGTTCTGCAATTCGAGTGCTGTGTTGTTGTCTGCTCGCATCGTCAGTTCAGCATTCTCTGGATCGTGCCCCGCCTCCCGCATAGCATCCCGCACGCACTCGAATTCGGCAGGCTCCGACAACACCTCGATAGAACCGTCATCATCCACAAGCACGTCTTCAGCGCCGGCTTCGATTGCCGCTTCCATAATTGCGTCTTCGTCGCTGCCCGTCGGGTAGTTCAGCGTCCCCAGGTGACGAAACATGTAGCTGACGGAACCGTCGGCGCCAAGATTCCCGCCAAACTTCGTGAATGCATGACGCACCTCGGCGACAGTCCGATTTTTGTTGTCCGTCATGCAGTCGACCATGACGGCTGTGCCACCGGGTCCGTAACCTTCATAACGGATTTCCTGGAAATCGGCGCCATCGGTGTCGCCGCTACCTTTTCTGATGGCTCGCTCGATGTTGTCCTTCGGCATGCTCTTGGCTTTGGCCTTGTCGACGGCCAGTCGCAGCCGCGGATTTGCCGCCATGTCGCCGCCACCCATGCGTGCAGCCACCATGATTTCACGAATCAGCTTGCTAAACAGCTTGCCCCGTTTTTTGTCCTGAGCGCCCTTGCGGTGCTGGATGTTCGCCCACTTACTGTGTCCTGCCATCTGACTCGATTCCTGGCCAGTCGAGTGACCGTTTACGCAAGTACGGTGACACGGGAATTACCGAGCCGTTCACCTGAAAATCATGTGTTGCCCAAGATCAGGCGTATGATAGCGGTTCTCTGAATCTCACACACCTCCAGACGCCCGCCAAATGCCTGTAATCGAAGACGAAATCCGGGATATAACGGCCGGACCGGGCGCGCTTGCCAAAAATGCCGCCGCAATACTCGATTCGCTTCGCGACACCCCATCGTTGCGGGCCCTGCGCCATGAGGGCAAGGAAATCTGCAAAATCCTCGAACCGCTGGGCTTGCCGGCGATCCTGGATATAGCGGTTCAGCTCTATCCGGCCGCACGCGACGGCCAATTAAACGTCAAAGCTTTGCAAGAATCGGGCATAGAAGAGCTCCCGGCCTTGGTACAGGGCCTGGTCCAGCTTGGCCGATTTTCCCTGCCGAAAGACTGGAAGCCAGGTGAAGTACTAGCCACGCAACAGTCCGAAGCGCTTCGCAAGATGCTGCTCGCAGTAGTCTCCGATGCACGGCTGGTCATTGCTAGGATTGGAGAGCAGGTATACCGGCTGCGGGAGGCGAAGAATGCTGCACCGGATTTACGTCGATCGATAGCCGTCGAAACCCAAGAAGTCTATGCGCCGCTGGCGAACCGGCTCGGCATCTGGCAGCTCAAGTGGGAGCTGGAAGACCTAGCATTCCGATTCTTGGACCCTGACGTCTACAAAGAGGTCGCGAAAGGATTGAACGAGAAGCGGGTCGAGCGCGAAGATTTCATTACAGATGTCCAAACAATTCTAAAAACGAATTTATCAGAATACGGTATCGAGGCGGAGATCACCGGTCGACCGAAGCACATCTTTAGCATCTGGCGGAAAATGCAGCGAAAAGAGAAGCGCTTGGAAGAAATTTTCGATATCCGCGCGATCCGGGTACTTGTTCAAGACGTCACTGAATGTTATGCCGCACTGGGTATCGTTCACAACATCTGGTCCTACCTGCCGGGGGAATTTGATGACTACATCGCCAATCCCAAGGATAATGACTACCAGTCGTTGCATACCGCATTGATTGGCCCCGAGGGACAAACAATCGAGGTACAGATTCGTACTCACGAAATGCACCAGCACGCGGAACTGGGTGTTGCGGCGCACTGGAAATACAAGGAAGGCGGCTCGACACAAGCGGGTTTCGAAAAAAAGCTTCGTCTGCTGCGTCATTTGCTTGACCCATCTGGTACGGAAAGTGACCTGCTCGATCAACTCCGCGGCGATATGTTCGAAGACAGGGTATTTGCAGTCAGCCCGCGTGGTGATGTTGTCGAGATGCCGGCTGAAGCAACTCCGCTGGATTTTGCCTACCACGTCCACACACAGATCGGACATTGCTGCCGTGGCGCCAAAGTGAACGGCCGTATCGTAGCGCTGACCTACCAGGTTCAAAACGGCGACAAGATCGAGATCATTACTGCGAAAGAAGAACAGCCGAGCCGCGACTGGCTTAATCCGCAGCTTGGGTATCTCGCGTCGTCACGGAGTCGCGCCAAAGTTCGCGCATGGTTTCGGAAGCAGGACCGTGGCCAGAACCGACGACAAGGGAGAGAAATCTTGGATCGCGAAATGCTCCGACTCAACGAGCAGGATGTATCTGCTGAGTCGATTGCAAACCAGCTCAAGATGTCCGACGTCAACACGCTATGCGTGGCCCTCGGTGCCGGAGACATCACCTCCACCGCGATTGCATCAGCTATTCAGAATCTGCTCGGTGGAAACACCCGTGACACGATCAGGCGACGACGTTTTCGGAAACGGCTGAACAAGGCTACCGGCGGCATCGCGATCAGCGGCGTTGGTGACCTACTATATAACTTTGCGCGTTGCTGTCGCCCTGTACCACCCGAAGATATTGCTGGCTATATTACGCTCGGACGCGGCGTCAGCATTCATCGTGGTGACTGCGGCAACTTCCTGAACCTACAGACACGCACCCCCGAGCGGGTGATTGAGGTGGACTGGGGAGGTTCCGTGGACGCGATCTATCCTGCGGAGTTGACGGTCCATGCATTTGACCGTCAGGGACTCCTTAAGGACATTAGCACCGTGCTGACCGACGAGCAGGTGAGCGTGGAATCCGTCAACACCCAGAACGACCGAAAGACGATGCAGGTAGAGATGAAGCTATCTATTGCGGTACCGGGACTGCCGACACTGAGCCGTGTAATCGACCGTCTGGAACAACTGCCCAATGTCGCATCAGTCAGGCGGAACGCCTGACAAAAACGAATCAGCCCGGCTAGCGGTTCGGGAAATTGAGTGCCTTGTTATCCACTGCCAACGCCGCCTCATGTATCGCCTCGGCGAGACTCGGGTGCGCATGGATGGTGCGTTGGATATCTTCAGTGCTCGCCTGGAATTCCATTGCGAGCACTGCTTCCGAGATCAGCTCCCCTGCCATCGGGCCTATGATGTGCACACCGAGTACTGCGTCATCGTCATCAGCGGCGATGATCTTAACCATCCCATCGGTTTGCTCCATTGCCTTGGCCCGACCACTTGCGGCAAACGGGAACGAGCCCGTCTTAATGACCCGGCCGTCAGCCCGCGCCTCAGCCTCAGTTTTTCCAACCCAGGCTATTTCCGGTGCTGTGTAGATGACGGACGGGATCATTGCATAATTGATCTCCGCCACTTCTCCGGTAATGAGGTCCGCAACCATTACGCCTTCTTCAGATCCTTTGTGAGCGAGCATTGGGCCACGCACGCAGTCGCCAACTGCAAAGACGTTTTTTACACCCGTCCTGCATTCATTGTCCACGACGATGAACCCGCGTTCATCGAGTTCAATACCGGCATCATCGGCCAGAAGATTGTCCGAAAAGGGTCTGCGCCCCACAGCAACGACGAGCTTGTCCACCTCAATGGACTGGCCGCCCTCACTATCATCGTAATTAACAGTGACCTTACCTGTGGCCGAATTCGCGGACGTCAGCCTGGCGCCCAGGTTAATATCCATGCCCTGCTTTTTGAAAGCCTTGGCCGCGATCTTGGCGACATCGTGATCAGTCATAAACAAAAAGTCATCCATGGCTTCCAGCACCACGACCTCCGCCCCGAGCCTTCCCCAGACGCTACCCAGCTCCAGCCCGATGACGCCAGCACCAACGACGCCGAGTCTTTCCGGTACCGCGTCAAATTCCAGGGCACCCCAGGAGTCAACGATGTTCTCATCGTCAAATGGGGCGATGTCCAATTCTATCGGTGTGGAACCGGTCGCAAGAACGACGTATTTGGTGTCCAGCACCTCTACGTCTCCGTCGACCGGCGTAAACTCGACTTTTTGATCAGCCAAGAGTTTGCCGTGTCCGACCAGCCCTTCCACGTTCGCCGCTTTGAACAAACCCGCAATGCCGCCCGTTAATTGTCGAACAATCGATGCTCTGCGTTTTTGCATCTTCGGAACGTCGACGCTGACTTCCGGGACTTTAATGCCATGTTTCGAAAACTCATGGTTGGCTCGGTGGAATAGCTCGGAAGACTCCAGCAGTGCCTTGGAAGGAATACACCCGGCATTCAGGCATGTACCGCCGAAAGCATTCTTGCCATCGCGGTTTTGCCACTCATCGATACATGCGACTGACATTCCATGCTGGGATGCGCGAATGGCGGCGATGTAGCCGGCCGGCCCGGCACCGATGACGACGACGTCAAATGATCTGCTCATTGTATTTCCGCGTGCTTAGTGATTGTCCGTGGCCTACACCTGCAACAGCAGGCGACCCGGATCCTCGAGTGTCTGTTTGATACTCACCAGGAATTGCACTGCTTCGCGACCGTCGATAATGCGATGGTCGTAAGTAAGTGCGAGATACATCATCGGTCGCACAATGATTTCGCCGTCAACCACCATGGGTCGCTCCTGGATCGCATGCATGCCGAGAATGGCACTCTGCGGTGGATTGAGAATTGGCGTCGACAGCATCGATCCGAAAACGCCGCCATTGGTGATGGTGAATGTGCCGCCCGTCAGATCATCCATGCTGATCGTGCCTTCGCGGACTCTTCCGGCATAGTCGTTGATGCCCCTTTCGACATCCGCAAAACTCATATTTTCAACGC
>JAQWSV010000104.1 GCA_029243005.1 Woeseiaceae bacterium | reverse complement strand
TCTGCGGAACCCCTGCTCGATAGTCTGTTGCCCAAGATCGATGTCCTCAAGGTTGGCACGGGGATGGACAACCATAACGATATGGGACCGCTCATTACCGCCGAGCATCGTGACAAGGTTAGGTCGTACATAGACCTCGGCGAAGAAGAGGGCGCGAAAGTCGTCGTCGATGGCCGGACTCACGAAATAACCGAATCTCCGGGCTACTTTCTCGGGCCGACTTTGTTCGATCACGCCGGCCAGGATATGCGAGTCTACAAAGAGGAGATCTTCGGTCCGGTGCTGACGATGGTTCGGGTTGATACCTTTGACGAAGCCATCCGGCTCATAAATGAACACGAATATGGCAATGGCACCTCCATTTTTACTCGTGACGGTGACGCAGCAAGGGAGTTTGCCAATCACATCGAAGTCGGTATGGTCGGCGTCAATGTTCCGATACCAGTGCCGCTTGCTTTCCACAGCTTCGGCGGCTGGAAACGCTCCTTGTTTGGCGACATGTCGATCTACGGTATGGAAGGCGTGCGCTTTTACACCCGCCTGAAAACGGTGACTTCTCGTTGGCCGACAGGAATTCGGAAGGGTGCCGAATTCTCAATGCCGACGATGTAATTACACGCGTGTTCCCGAATGGCATGCCGGTCTAAACGAAAGGAAGTCGGTGCTTGGAAATAAAAGGTGAATACCAGATTGATGCCAGCCCGTGCAGCAGAGGAAATCGGTGACTGACATTTCCCGCCTGCTGGCTGACGTGTCGTGGGTAGAAGTGCTGCTGGCTGCAAGCTCCCATCTCTGGATGAGGGTCACCGCATGACCGCGACCGCACTCAAGATGGCATTTTCGACCTGGTCCGCAACAGGGCAACCGCTGGTTCTTGCTACCGTCTACGACACAGAAGGCTCCACCTATAGCAAAACTGGTGCATACATGCTGATCACCGGCGAGGCTACCTTCCAGGGCATGTTGTCCGGCGGCTGTCTTGAGGGCGATCTTGCGGAACGCGCGCGTCAGGTGATCGAGACCGGCCAGCCCAAGGCGGTTACCTATGATCTGGGTAATAACGACGAGGAGTTGTGGGGTTTGGGTGTGGGCTGCGACGGCCTGATGCGGATCTTCCTGCAACCGCTCCTAGCTGATGAGGGCTACGAGCCCTTTCAGACAATAGTTATGGCACTGGATGGCGATACGACCGAGGTGGCCGTGACGGTCGTAGAATCAAGCATTGGTAAGCTGTCTGTTGGGTCGTCACTGGTGACTGTTGACAGCGAAGTAGCTTTTTCAAACATCGACCGTGAAGTGCGGGAAGATATCTGGCAAAAAGCTAGGGAAGCATTCGCAGACCCTCGATCTCTCACGATGGCGTATACCAGTGAACATGGCGAGGCCACAATCCTCCTGGGCGCATTGACGCCGCCACCGAAAGTGCTTGTGCTCGGTGCCGGCCTTGATACAGCGCCGGTTGTTCGCTTCGCGCTCGAACTTGGCTGGCGAGTCACAGTCCAGGATCACCGACCTGCCTATATCGAATCCAGTGAGTTTTCCGCAGTCGAGAAGGTGTTGTGTGTTCCGGTCGAGGAACTCTCGTCGACTATCGACCTGGGACAATTCGATGCCGTTATTGTTATGAGCCATCACCTCATCAGTGACGGGCAATATCTTGCGCAACTGGCTGACACCGACATCGATTATATTGGCTTGCTCGGGCCGGTCGACAGGCGGCAGCGACTGCTTACAGAGCTTGGTGATAAAGGGAAGCAACTTGAGGACCGGGTACATGGTCCGGCGGGACTGGAGATCGGTGGTCGCGGGCCGGCCGCAATAGCCTTATCGATTATCGCCGAGATGCACCAGCAACTAGTGATGCCGCAGCGCGACTAGTTTTCGTCAACGTTGCCGGGCAGAAAGATGCGAATAATCATCTCGGCAAGTTCATCCAGTTTTTCCGGATTATCGAAGTCGATGCCGCTTGTGTTCTTGAGTTCCAGGGCGAGTGCGATCACCGTGCCCGATGAAGCTCGAATCAAGTTGTAGAGAATGAGGGGATCACCGGCTGGTGCGACGCCTTTCTCTTGGAGATCGACGATATATCCTGATGCCGCGTCGGCGAGCGGGCCGAGAAAATTCTCGCTTAGCCATTCGAGACGTGCGCTATGATAGCTCGATTCCTGCAAAACGATCTTGTGTAACGCAGGAAAGCGCGCCGCATGATGAACATAAATACGAATAATTGCTGAAAAACGCGCCTTGGGGCATTCGCCCGCAAAGGTTTCTTCTACCTTTTGCAGTTCCTCAAGCAATTCTGCAAACACATACTTGACCGTGCACCGCCACAAACGATCCTTGTTACTGAAGTGATACGTAATCAAAGGGTGGTGAACGCCGGCACGGGCAGCTACGTCCCGTGTTGATGATCCTTTGTATCCGTTTTCAGAGAATGCCTCGAGCGCCGCATCGAGCAGCTTTTGTTTCGTCCTCAGGCTGCGTTGTTGCGGTTTTCTTTTTATCCGTTCGTGGGTGCCACTCACGTCCTACCCTCGTGCGGCGATTTCGCCGGAGAGTGCCTCGACGGCATCGTCTAGGCTGACGACCTGTTGTTTCTTGGAGCCGAGTCGCCTCAAGGCTACAGTTCTTTCGTCAATCTCGCGTTGTCCGACGGCCATCAGGACGGGCACCTTCGAGACGCTGTGTTCGCGTACCTTGTAGGAGATCTTCTCGTTGCGCAGATCCGCGTCGGCGGCGATGCCAGCACTCTGAAGTCTCGCGACGACATCCATCGCGTAATCATTTGCGTCCGAGGTGATCGTCAGAACTCGTACCTGAAGCGGCGAGAGCCACAAAGGCAGATTGCCTGCGTGATGTTCCAGTAGTATGCCGATAAAGCGTTCGAGCGAGCCGAATATTGCCCGATGCAACATGACCGGTGTGTGCTTTTCACCATCTTCACCAATGTAAGTGGCGCCCAGTCGTCCAGGCATATTGAGATCGACCTGCAACGTTCCACATTGCCAGTCGCGTCCGATCGCATCGCGTAAAACGAACTCAAGTTTAGGTCCGTAAAAAGCACCTTCGCCTGGGTTGTGGGTGTACTCCAGTTCCGATGCTTCGAGCGCCTTCAGAAGTGCCGTTTCTGCTTTGTCCCAGATGGCGTCCTCACCAACCCGGACTTCGGGTCGGTCCGCGAACTTGATGCGGACGTCTTCGAAACCGAATGCGCGATAGATATGGAGCAACTGCGTGCAGACCGCGATAGACTCATCCGTGATCTGTTCAGCGGTGCAGAAGATGTGAGCGTCATCCTGGGTGAACGCGCGAACGCGCATCATTCCATGTAAGGCGCCGGAAGGTTCATAACGGTGACACTTGCCGAATTCGGCGATTCGTCTCGGCAGGTCGCGGTAACTGGTGATGCCCTGTTTGTACACCTGGATATGGCCGGGACAGTTCATCGGTTTGATAGCGTATTGCCGACCGTCGACCGTTTCGGTCGTAAACATGTTGTCGCCGAAGGCTTCCCAGTGGCCTGACGCTTCCCAGAGCGAGCGGCTGACAACTTCGGGCGTGTTTACTTCACGATAGCCACCAACGACCAATTGCTCGCGCATGTACGCGATCAGGTTCTGGAACAGTGCCCAACCTGTCGGGTGCCAGAAGACGGCACCTGGCGCTTCTTCCTGGAAGTGGAAGAGGTCCATGATGCGACCGAGGCGTCGATGGTCCCGCTTCTCTGCTTCCTGGAGTTGGTGCAGGTAAAGACGCAGTTGTTTTTCGTGTGCCCACGCAGTGCCGTAAATTCGCTGCAACATTTCGTTGGCCGAATCGCCACGCCAGTAGGCACCGGATACCCGGGTGAGTGTGAAGGCTTTGCCCAATTTGCCGGTGGACGGCAGGTGAGGGCCACGGCACAGATCGATGAAATCACCTTGCTGGTAGAGCGTCAGCGTTTCGTCACCTGGGATGTCTTCAATGATCTTTGCTTTGTACTCTTCACCCTGGTCGCGAAAGAACGCGATCGACTTGTCGCGCTCCCAGACCTGACGTTTTATGGATTCGTCCCGGTCGACGATTTCTTTCATTCGCGCCTCGATGACAGCGAGGTCATCCTCGGTGAAGGGCTCCTCACGCGCGAAGTCGTAATAAAAGCCGTTTTCGATCGCTGGGCCGATGGTGATCTGGGTCTCCGGCCACAGCTCTTTGACCGCTTCGGCCATTACATGTGCAGCGTCGTGGCGAAGCAATTCGAGCCCATCGTCCGACTCGCGGGTGACGATTTCCACGGAGACATCGGTCTCGATATCCCGGGTCAGGTCCAACAGCTCGCCATCCACGCGAATAGCCACCGCATCGCGCAGGAGGCTCTTGCCGATCGATTCGGCGATCTGTAGGCCAGTGACGGCATCGTCAAATACTCGTTCCGAGCCGTCAGGTAATTGAATTTTTGGCATTTTTTCGCGTGGTTTGGGGGTAATCGATTCGCGCGCTATTGTACAGAAACGGTTCGTGCGTACAATTGCGCAGCCTGCCCTAGATTGCCCCAAACACTATGACTGACAATGAACCTACCGATTTTATCCGTCAGATTATTGCTGACGATCTGGCCAGCGGAAAGCACGTCGCAATCGCCACCCGATTCCCGCCGGAGCCGAACGGCTATTTGCACATCGGGCACGCCAAATCGATCTGCCTGAATTTCGGTGTCGCGGAGGAGAATGACGGTCGCACGTTCTTGCGATTTGATGACACCAATCCGAGCAAGGAGAACGAGGAGTATGTCGAGGCGATAAAACGCGATGTGAACTGGCTCGGATTTGACTGGGACGATCGGCTGACCCATGCCTCTGACTACTTCAATCAGCTATTCGAGGCGGCCATCACACTCATCCAAATGGGTAAGGCCTATGTTGACAGCCTGAGCGGCGAGGAAATTCGTGTGTACCGCGGCACACTGACTGAGCCGGGCAAGGACAGTCCTTATCGCGACCGGTCCGTCGAAGAAAACCTCGACCTGTTCAAGCGAATGCAGGCTGGTGAGTTTGAGGATGGTGCACACGTCTTGCGTGCGAAGATTGACATGGCCTCGCCGAACATCAACATGCGAGACCCGGCGCTCTACCGAATTCGTCATATTGCGCATCAGAATACCGGAGATAAGTGGAACATCTACCCAATGTATGACTTTGCGCACGGACTGTCGGATGCGTTCGAGGGCATCACACATTCGCTGTGCACGTTGGAATTCGAAGATCACCGACCGCTTTACGACTGGTTCCTCGATCAGCTGGAGCCTGAAAACCTCCCGCGCCAAATCGAATTCTCGCGCCTGAACTTGGCGTACGCATTAACCAGCAAACGGAAACTCAGCATGCTGGTGCAAGAGGGTGTAGTGTCGAGCTGGGATGATCCACGGCTTGCGACACTGGCGGGCATGCGCCGGCGCGGCTATCCGCCGGCGGCATTGCGCGACTTTATTGGTCGCGTCGGTATTACGAAGAAAGAAAACCTAATCGAGATGGGCGTCCTTGAGAACTCTGTTCGTGAGAACCTGGGCAAGGCAGCAGAACGACGTATGGCGGTGACCCGGCCCTTGAAAGTTGTGTTGACAAACTACCCCGAAGACCAGGTCGAGATGATGATGGCTCTTAATCACCCAGGCCGTGAGGAACTCGGCACACGTGAGTTACCCTTCAGCAGGGAGTTGTACATTGAGCAGGATGATTTCATGGAAGAAGCGCCGAGAAAATTTTTCCGTCTGAAGCCGGAAGGTGAAGTCCGACTGCGCTTTGCTTATATCATTAAATGTGAGGAAGTGGTCAAGGACGATGACGGCAACGTTATCGAATTGCGTTGTACCTACGATCCTGAAACACGGAGTGGCAGTGCCGCGAGTGATCGAAAAGTGAAAGGTACGATCCACTGGGTATCCGCAAACCATTCGGTGCCTGC
>JAQWSV010000098.1 GCA_029243005.1 Woeseiaceae bacterium | reverse complement strand
GTATCGAGGGCGTTGCCGAGTTATCCCGTCTCCCGAAAGGTAGCTTGCTGAAGTTTCCGTCCGGGACAGAACTGATCGTCGAAGAATACAACCCGCCCTGTAAATACATGGGTGAGGAGCTGGGAAAACAGCATAATGTCTCCGCGACCGCATTTCCCAAGGCCTCAACACTGAAACGAGGCATCGTCGGCGTGGTTGAGGCGGCCGGTGAAATCAATGCCGGCGACGAGGTCGCGATTACCGTGTACGAAACGCCATCCTGGCTGGTTCGTTCCGCAGACTAATTACCATAGCTGTCCAGCATACGCGCGTACACCATGCGTGCAGACTCGGCGCGTTCGAGAATCGCAACGCGTTGCTCTGTCAGCATGGCACCCAGGTTTTCCGCGACAGACCAGGCCTCCAGCTCTTGTGTCTCATCGGCCTCCGCAGTTTCGAACTCCTGCAACTTGTTGATCAGCCGTTGCGCGACAGTCGGCACTGCGGACGGATTCTCAAATCCCGCGCCCGCGGTCACATAGACCGGCGCGGAATGAGCTATCGTTTGTTCAGCACCGTACGCACGCACAGCCAGCCAGGCTCCGCCGTGGATTGTCAGTGCGTGCGACAAGGAAATCGTGTTCCCGGCCGATGCGTTTTCGGCGCTCGCGACAACTTCGCCATGCACAACAAGCTCCAGGCGATCCAATGCTTCAAGGTCGGGATTCAACGAAGCAGATGCCGATACGTTTACCGTATCCCCGGACGATACCGTGATATCGGAGCCCATGGGCATGCCATTGACGGTGAACTTGAGCAACGGCCCAGAACTCACGAAGGTGCGCTGCGCTCGTAACGCCTCGTAGTAGGCGTCCACGGTAAATGGCTCACCGACATAGACGTAATTTCGGTCGCTGCCCGGCGCACCGAGGTACGGGAAGTCGGATCCCGCCATCGGGATCAGCTTGAACCCGAGGTTCAGGAAGTCATACCAGAGCTCGGTTTCAATCGCACCATCCTGCAGAATTTCCACGAAGTCGACGACACCGAGCGGGACGTCGATGGCGAGGCCTCGTTCAACATTAAAAAGGCGCCCCGCGACGTGCGCGAACCCGGACATGCCACCCTGCCGTCGGTATTCCTGGAATACCTCGTCGTATCGCAGGTAGCGATCCGCCGGTCGAAACACTTCCCCGATATTCAGGCTGATCGTATGTCCGCGAACTGCCGTACGTGGATCCTCGACACCCGGGACCAGCGCATGGTTGCCGGCCCGGTAGCGGCCATTCTTGCCAAACGCGTACTGGTTAAAATGCGTGTCGTAGGGATTACCCATCTGCAACACGTTGGTGACATGCACATCTTCAGCCGCCATCACGTTGCTGATCGATGCATTGTCATTCGGCGTCCGTGTCATATGCACATGGTCGTCGCCCGAATACCAGCCAGCCGCTGGCATATCCATCCAGCGCTCGAGTTCGATCTCGACAGCGGTCGCTCTATCCGCATTGACCGAGACGTTGCGTACGACCCGGTGATATTCCGGCCCCTTGCTGACGACCAGGACGTAGTCACCCACCGGCAAGGTCGTCCCGTATTCGCCGTCGATGTAGAAGAACCAGCGGTTCTCGTGTGGCCAGTGCGGAATCATGCCGTGGGAATTTCTCAGGAAGACCTGTTTCGTCCGATCCTCATAATTATTTATCGTGACGGCGGCACCGGACGGCAAAGGCATGCGGCCGGTCTGGTCATACAGTCCTATTCGAACCGGAGTGGCTCGGGCATGCTCATCCTTCACCGCCAGCTTGAGTTGTCCCTCTGCGTTGACAGCCAGCGTCTCATTGGATCGTTCGATCCTGATATCGCAAAGAGCGATTTTGTGCGCTGCCTCGGGATCGCCAAACCAGGTACCGTCCGGTGCCGTCAGCGAGAAATCTGTACCGGACTCACCGCGATTGGCAAAGCGCGCCCGTTTCAGTAAGACGGTGTGAGACTGCCAAACCTCGTCAGACTCCGGCAACACATACTCCACAAGGTTTTCGGCACTCACATTCTGGTCGTACGACAGAAAGAATCCGTCTGATCGCGTGCGATCAAATTCAAACGTAATCCGCACGTTTTCGTCGATATCGAAAGCGAACGAATCATCAACGTCGAACAGGAAGTAACTGCCCTGAACGCATTGTCTTCCTTCCACCTCGACGAGTTCCGGCAGCCCCTTTCTGGCCCATGCCTCGGTACCGAACGAGTCACCGTAACCGGACGCGAGCACACGACTGATGTTGTCCGCCTCCCAGTCCACCGTGACAGTCCCGTGTGAACCGGAGAATTCGTGTGCGTGAGCAGCTGCGGACATAAACACAGCCAACGCAAGCCCTGTTTTCAATGCCGCCATATTGCTTCGATTCACCCGCTCATTCATGCCGAACGCCGCCTGGATACTACCTAATATTTTGTTTTTATTATTTTTTTTCTTTTACAGAACGACGCAGAAGTTTGCTGAGTATAATTCCCGGACCTTTGTGTTGCACAGGTGGTCAACAATGACCGCAGTATGCGCGCCAGGGCCACAGGGCGGACAAAAACAACTTAAGGGGTCCATAACATCGATACCGCGACACAGGAGACGCCACTCCTCACCGTCAAACGATTATTGCTCCCGCTGCTTGCACATCCGCGGGTTGCGCACACAATCAAGTACATCGTCTATACGGGGTTGCTATTCAATCTAGGCCGCTTCATCTGGGACGACTATTGGGCGATGGAAGCGGCACTGCCGCCTGATGCCTCGCTCACCGACTACCTGACACAGTTCGCAACGACGATCGATATGCTCGGCTGGGTCGGGCTCGTTTTTCTGTTCGAACTGGAAACTTATGCCGTTCCCGATGAGAAGTGGACTGCCTGGCTGGCAACCGTTATTCGCGGCTTTCGGGTTATCTGCTACGTCATGATTGGTCAGGGTGCCTACGGCTACGCAGCAGAAACACTCGAACTCTATGACCAGCACCACATCGATGGACTGACCAATATTTGCCAGGTGGCCGACCAGGGCCGGTCGATGCAAATCAATACGTTCCAGTATGTCGAGATCACCTCGGACAACTGCGCCGGGCTCTCAAACAGTAATACCTTTTATACAGTCGCCAATGAGGTCGCCATACTTGACGTGCCGACGTTGGCGCACGTGACCTACCAGGGGTGGATTGATGTGGCGAATGCCGCAGTCTGGCTGATCGTCGCATTACTGATCGAGGTCGAGATCTTCTTGCAGAACCAAGGTCGGTTCTCAACACCCATGCTGAATCAGGTAAGGATTTCGAAGTCATTTTTCTACCTTATCCTGATAGGCATAATGTTCACCTGGTTGTTCACGGGCTACTATCTTTATGCTTGGGATGCATTCCTATGGATATTCGGTTTCTGGGCAATCGAGCTCAATCTCGCCGAATGGGAGCTCGATCGAAAGGAAGAATTGCGCACGTCCTGACGAAAAATATACCCGTATCAATGACCGATAAAGCACTTGTCATTGCGGGTCTGCCCTGTTGTCTTCGACCGTCAGTGGATTGTGGTAGCCCCTTTCGGTGATGCCCTCTTTCCGCATCGCAATACCGGTCAGGCATTCCTGCAAAAGTCGATGCGTGTTCAGAACGGTCGTATATCCCGGATCAACGAGCGGATTGAGTTCAACGACGTCGAAGCCAACCATCCTGTTTTCCGAACAAAGCGTGCGCAATAAAGGAAACACCTCGCGAGGTGTGAGGCCACCGGACTCCGGAGTGCCGGTGCCCGGCATGTAAGCTGGGTCGAGCACATCGACGTCGAAAGAGATGTACAGGTACTCGCCGGCACCCAGCGCCTCGTTCATCACTCGGTCCATAACGACGTCCCAGCCGTCCCGTTCGATCTCCGCCATGGTGTGATAGCGCATATTGTTTTCACGCATCCACTTGAAGCCCTCTTCACCTGGCCAGTAGCCGCGTAATCCGACCTGGATGTAGTTTGCGCCGGAGATGTGGCCGTCATCAACGAGGCGCCGGATCGGCTGGCCATGAGAAATCATGTGCCCGAATTCGCTGCCGCCCGCATCGAAATGGGCATCGAAGTGGATAACGCTGACGTTCTCCTTTCCATAAACGTCTGTGATCGCAGCAACGTTCGGATATTCGAGCGAATGATCGCCGCCGACGATGACAGGAATAGTACCGGTCTCCGCAATCTCACGAACCATCTTTCGAACCGGCGGCATGCTGCGCTCAGTGCTCAACAGATCAATAGGAGAGTTGCCGTAATCAACGGCAACAAGCGATCGCTTCCAGGCAACACCAACATGCATGTGCGGGAGGTTGCCGCTGGTCGAACTATCGATACCGGTAATTCCGGCTCTCAGCGCGTCCGGTCCTTTGCCTGCGCCGCGAAATCCAAAACCTAAATCGATCGGCGCGCCCATGATCGCAACATCTACGTCCGCAGCCTCCAGATCCTCAGGCGTCAGGGCCAACGGCAGGCCGAAGAAGCTCTTGACACCGGGTTGATACAAACGGCCAATCGGGATGAGGCCCGGCTCACGATCTGGATACTCACGCTGATCACGCATTGCCTCCCAAGGGTCCCGATACTCGTCGTCGGTATCCATCGGGATGTATCGATCTTCATGGTCAACCACGGTGAGCGGCCGCTCCTGCGGATTCGCGTTGCCCGGAAGCATCATGAACATGAACAAGATTGGAGCAATGGTTGGACGCATAGTTTCCCCGGAAAGGTTACTCGTTGGTTATAGTTAGCGGATATAGTCGCTTAAATGGGTAACTGCCAGCAAATCCTGACGTAAAAAGGGAACACAATGAAGAGAATAATGCTTGTCCTGGCCATTCTGCTAGCGCCCTGCGCTTACGCCGACAATCACGATGGCATCGCGGGCGAGGTCGAAGCCGCGATGAGGACATTCAATGGCGCCTATGAAAGTGGTGACTATGAGACCTATTTCTCCTATTACACCAAGGACGCCACGCTGTTTTTCTTGGGCGAGCGCCAGACGGTTTCCGACTACTATGAAAGCTGGAAGGCTACCGTCGAATCGGGATTCCGCTACGAGCAGTACGCGCTGTCGGATGTTCGCGTACAGGTATTGGGCGAAGGTGGCACGGCGATCACGAGCTACTTTGTCGACGTGCGCTCAAGATCGGCGGACGGGGAAGTGGCAGAAGTCAAAGCCTTCGAATCAGAGGTGTGGGAGAAGATCGGCGATGAATGGAAAATCGTCAGCCTGCACTACACGGAATTCTGAATGTCCAGATGAACACCACGAAAGTCAGTCACCGGCCCGGTACACAACGTCACCATTCATCAGAGTAAGCACCGGCCTCACGTCTTTCAACTCATCGACCGGGATCGTATACAGATCCCGATCCCATGCAACGAGGTCGGCACGCTTGCCGACCTCGATCATGCCAACCTTGTCTTCGAGGAACAGTTGACGCGCCGCCGATGCGGTGTAGGCGCGCAAGGTGTCGTGGATCGCGACGGACTCATCCGTTCCCCAGGGGCTTTCGCCGTAGGTACCTAGCATGGTCTGTCGTCTTGATGCCGCCCAGAATGCGTGCCGTGGCGCATACGGTGATACGTCGTAATCGGAAGCGCCAGCCCAGCGAATGCCGCGCTCCTCGAACGTTCTGAGCGGCAGGACGCGGAGGCTTCTGTCCACACCGAAATTTGCAACATAGGTATCGCCGATCCACCAAAGGAAGGCGGGCTGAACTTCCGGAATACCCGCATCGTACTGTCGCTGCAGGTCGGCCATAAGGTTCATCGCATGTTCTGTCGGCAGGTTGCTGTGGATGATGCTGTGCCGTAGTCCCTGAATCGGGTTGTCATCGAGTACGCGTTCATAGCTGTCCATCGTGAAGTCGATGGCGCGATCACCGATCGCATGCGTACCGATATGAATGCCCGCATCATGAAAGAGCCTGATCTGGTTGAATAATAGATCGGGCTCGAGATAGGTCAGGCCCCTATTACCTTCGTCGGTGCCGGTGTAGTCGATGCTCCAGTCATCATGCATCCATGCAGTACGAGCAGTGCCGCTGCCGTCGATGTAAATCTTGACGCCCGCCGATACAACCAGCTCGTCGCCGTCCTGCCCGGTCGGATTGGTCATCGGTGCGATGCGCGCCAGCAGGTCCCGTGCTTCGGCCATCGTGTCGGGCACTCGCCACAGTGTGGCGACTCGAACCGTCAGGTCGCCGTTTGCTTCAACCGCCCGGTAAGCGTCCCAGTGTCGTTGATCGATCTCGGGGTCTTTAATAGCCGTGATGCCTTCGGCGCTGAGATCCCGGACGCCTGCAGTCATCGCACGCACGAAATCTTCGGCCGTCACAGGCGGTGTCAATGACGACACTAGGCTCATCGCCTGATCGGCAAGCAGGCCGTTAAGGTTGCCGTCCACATCCCGTCCAATGACGCCGCCATCCGGGTCCGGGGTGTCGCCCATAATACCTGCGGCACGAAGGGCCGCAGAATTGGCGACGCCGTAGTGCGCCGAAGTGTGCAGCAGCCACGCGGGGTTGTCCGGGGCTATGTCGTCAAGGTCACTTGCCACGATGTCACGCTGCTCTTCGAGCTTCGCTGCATCCCAGTTCGAACTTTCAATCCACTCCCCGGGCTCCAGCGAAGCAGCCAGCTGCCTTATGTTCTCGCGGATGTCGGCGATGCTGGTGACTGCCGGGTATTCGATATCGAGGGCCGAATGCTCACCGAGTACACCCCAGGCAAAGTGATTATGGGTGTCGATAATGCCCGGGGTGACAGTGTTGCCATCGAGGTCCACCACTTCGGTGTCGGGGCCGGCCAGCGCCCGGATCTCTGCGCTCGCGCCAATAGCCAAAATCGAGCTTCCCCTGACAGCCACAGCCTCGGCAACCGATTCACCCGCTCGCATCGTGACGACGCTGGCATTGATGATCACGAGATCTGCATGGATTGCGTCGGCGGGGGGTCCGGGTGCAGGCCCCGTGCAGGCGACGAGCCAGATCAGGCTGGAAAGCAAAAGAGATCGGCGCGCGCCCCTTGCGAATATCATGGAAATATTCCCCGCTTCATGTCGTCGTGGCTAAATGTAGCCCGCCAGCCGGCTGATATCACCTGTCTCTGAAAGCAAGACATCGAGAGGATGATGGCCGGCAGTCACCCCGGTACCCGGCTAGGCCGCACTGTGACGGCAAAATCTGGCATGTCCACCGATTTTAGGGAACAATCGCCGGTATTTGCCGGACAATATTCTCGATGACGGATAAGCCGAAGATACGGCCGTCACTGCCAACCCATTGGTATATCGACGCCGATCACTACGAGCGCGAACTCAAGGCCATCTGGTACAGGGACTGGATCGCCGTTGGCCGCTTCGAGCAGATTCCGGAGCCCGGGGATTACTTCGTCACCAAGATCGGCACGCAGCAGATCATAGTGACGCGTGACAAGGACAATGTGCCGCGGGCATACCACAATACCTGCCGACATCGTGGCTCGATAATCTGCACCGAGCTTGAGGGCCGGTTCAGGAACGGCAGAATCATCTGTCCCTACCACACCTGGACTTACGGGCTGGACGGAAAACTGCTGGCTACGCCTTTCAGGATGGAAAGCGATGATTTCGATCCGGGCGACTACCCGCTTTATGATGTTGCCGTCGACACCTGGAAAGGATTTATCTTCGTCTGCCTCGACGAGCATCCCTCACAGACACTTGAGCAGGCACTGGGTGAGGAAGCGAAGGAAGTCGAGTCGTGGCCGCTCGAAGACATGGTCATCGTCCACGAAGAAGTGAGTGTGCTGGACTGTAACTGGAAGATCTTCTGGGAAAATTACAACGAGTGCTATCACTGCCCCCGCATACATCCGGAACTCTGCAAGGTTGTGCCGCTTTACGCGGAGGGTATTCAGGGTCACTACGACCAGCCCGGGTGGGAACCGAAAGATGAAAGGGACAATGGCGAACCCTCAGTCGCGGAGGGCATGACGACCTGGACCGTTGACGGAATCTCGGCGCTGCCCGAGCTCGAAGGACTCGACGGGAAGAAAAAAGCGAAGGGCATGACTTTTGCGACCCTGCTGGGCAGCATGTACGTCGTCGGCCATCCGCAGTATGCGAGAAGCGTGCGGCTTCGACCGCTCGGACCGGAAACGCTTGAACTCACGGCAACGTGGTTCCTGCCGCCAGAGACCGCTGCGGCGCACCCGGAAGAGGTCGAACACCTGCTTTCGCTCGTCAGACTTGTTATCGCCCAGGATGGGCGCGCCTGTGAGTGGAACCAGGCTGGCCTGCACAGCCACCGGCATACCCAGGGTGTACTGGTGCCCCAGGAGTCCGGCGTAGCCTGGATTCATGACTGGTTGAGAGGCAAACTCGGCGAGTCATGAAGTATTCGTCGAATCCAGCATCGTAGACAACCAAAATGCCACTCGTTGCCCATAACCGACTCCCCACCTTCCAGCGCCTGAAGGAAGGCGGCGAAGTGGTGTTGTCACTCGACCGGGCGACAAAGCAGGATATTCGCGAATTGCACATTGGCTTTCTCAACATGATGCCGGATGCCGCGCTTACGGCTACCGAGTCACAGTTCATTCGTTTCATAGGCGCGTGCAACCAGATCGCGCAGATCTACGTCTACCCGTTTTCGATTCCTGAACTTAATCGCAACGAAAAGGCAGAGGCACATATTGCGGAGCACTACTTCGAATTCGAGACGCTACAGGAACAGGGCCTCGATGCCTTGATCATCACCGGCGCCAATGTGTCGAACCCGATACTGGAAGAAGAAGCCTTCTGGGACCCCCTGATGCGCGTGATCAGCTGGGCAGATGAGAACGTCGCGTCGGTCCTGTGCTCCTGCCTCGCGACACATGCGGTCGTCAAACACATACACGGTATTGATCGTTCGCGCATGGGGCGCAAGAAGTGGGGGGTCTACAGCCACCACATTGCGAACCCGGGTCACCCCCTGATGCGTGACGTCAATACGCGCTTCGATGCGCCGCATTCCCGATACAACGAAGTGACAAAAGAACAACTGGAGGACGCTGGACTGACCGTACTGGTTGAAGGGGAAGACGCCGGCGTGCACCTCGCCGTCAGCCCTGATCAGTTCCGAATGGTGTACTTCCAGGGCCATCCCGAGTACGACGCTGTCAGCCTGCTGAAAGAGTATAAACGAGAGGTCATGCGCTTCTTTGCCGGCGAGCGTGACAATAGTCCCCGCTACCCGGAGAACTACATGCCTGCCCCTGCACAGGAGGTTGCAAAAACCTATTTCCGCCGGGCAGAGAAAGCAATAGAAGCCGGAGATCCGCTGCCCCCGTTCCCGGATGCCGAACTCGAGACATTGGTGGACAATACCTGGGGCGACACCGGCAAGGCGATCGTTAACAACTGGCTGGGGCTCGTTTACGGACTGACCAGCGTTGATCGACACGAGCAATTCATGTCCAGCGTAGACCCGGCAGATCCTTTGAGCCTTAGAATCTGATTCACGACAACCAGTTCAGGGGATGGTACGCAGGGTCCCGGCACCATCGTCATCCGTGTATGATTTGGGACCAATTCGCGCGGCAGCGCCGCATACCTTATAACGAGGAACGAGTTCCATGGGTTTCAGAACCAGACAGATTCATGCAGGCGTAACACCTGACCCGACCTCCGGCTCCATCCTGACGCCGATCTACCAGTCGACGACGTTCGTCCAGCCGTCGGTCGACGAATATCTGAGCAAGGGCTTCACCTACTCCCGGTCGGGAAACCCGACAGTCAAGGTACTCGAAGCCAAACTGGCTGAACTCGAGGGTGGCGTCGACTGCGCCTGCTTCGGTACCGGTATGGGTGCAACGACCGCGGTCATGCTCGCTTTCCTCGAACAAGGCAGTCACGCGGTCATATCAGACGTTGCTTACGGCGGCACGTACCGACTGGCCACCAAGGTCATGACGAAGTTCGGTGTCGAATTAACATTCGCGAACGCGGCAGACCCGAACGATGTGGCGGCTGCGGTACGTGACAACACCGCGATGATTTTCACGGAAACACCCGCGAACCCGACACTGAAATGTGCCGATATCGCCGCGATTTCTGACATCGCGCAGAAGGCTGGCGTGGTCCATGTCGTCGATAACACCTTGCTGACACCCTATTACCAGCAGGCCCTGGCACTGGGCGCCGACGTGTCCGTGCACAGCACGACCAAGTACATGGACGGTCACAACGCAACGGTTGGTGGCGCCGCCATCAGTAAATCCCGGGAGCATGCTGATGCAATCCGGTTCATCCAAAACTCTACGGGCAGCATCATGTCACCGCAGGTAGCCTGGCTAACCTTGCAAGGATGCAAGACCATGTCGATTCGCATGGACCAGCAATCGGCCAACGCGATGGTGATAGCGAAATTCCTGGAAGCGCATCCGAAGGTCGAACAGGTGTCTTACCCGGGACTCGAATCGCATCCGCAACACGACATTGCGAAAAGGCAGGCATCGGGTTTCGGTGCCATGGTCTGGTTCGAAGTGAAGGGCGGTCTCGAAGCCGGCAAGAAAATCATGGATAACATAGAGCTATGGACCCTGGCCGAGAACCTTGGCTCTGTCGAATCCCTCGTGACCCACCCGGTCACGATGACGCACGCCGACGTCGAACCCGAGGAACGTGCAAGGGTTGGTATCATTGACGGGCTGATTCGCCTGTCGGTTGGCCTAGAAGATGAGGAAGACCTGGTCGGCGCACTCGAGAAGGCGCTCGACGCCGTATAAGAATAACGGGAGTATCCCGATGTCCAAGTTTTACGAGTTCGACACGCTCAGCCTGCACGCGGGCCAGACAGTCGACGAGGAATTCGGTGCGCGCGCTGCACCGATTTACCAGACAACCTCCTACGTGTTTCCGGATACGGACACCGCCTCTTCGATTTTTAATCTCGAACGCGGCGGTCATGCGTACACGCGAATCACCAATCCAACGGTTGGTGTCCTTGAGCAGCGCATAGCCTCGCTCGAGGGCGGATCGGCCGCTGTCTGCACCTCGTCCGGTATGGCGGCAACGTACTGTGCCATCACTGCCATCCTGAGCCAAGGCGATCACATCGTAGCCTCGTCGCAGATGTATGGCGGCAATATCAGCCTGATGAAGAACACGTTGCCGCGATTCGGCATCACGACGACTTTCGTCGACCCGACGGACATCGACGGATTCAGGAATGCCATCCAGGACAACACAAAACTGATCTATGGTGAACTGATCGGAAACCCGGGACTGGACATCCTGGATCTTGAAGCCATCGCAGCCATCGGTGCCGAACACCACGTACCCTTCATGGTCGATGCGACATTCAACACCCCGTACCTGTGCCGCTGCTTCGAATATGGCGCGAACATTACGATTCATTCGGTAACCAAGTGGATGGGTGGCCATGGTACGGCCATCGGCGGTGTTGTCGTCGACGGCGGAAACTTTGACTGGGGCGCAACGAAAAAGTACCCCACCATCACCGAGCCCTATGCACCGTTCCAGGGAATCAACCTCTGGGAAGAGTTTGGCCCGAGCGCTTTCGCAACCCGCATTCGTGCCGAGGCGATGCGCGACTTCGGACCTTCCATGGCACCGATGAATGCCTTTCTGTTGCTGCAGGGTATCGAGACGCTATCGCTCCGAATGGACAAACACGCATCGAATACAGCGGCAATGCTCGAGTACCTGTCCAGTCACGATCAGGTGTCCTGGGTCAGCCACCCAAGCTTGTCGTCGCACTCGAGTCATGCGCTTGCAAAGAAATACCTGCCGAAGGGCGCGGGTTCCATTGTCAGCTTTGGTGTCAAAGGTGGCCGCGAAGCCGGTAAGGCCTTCATCGAGAACGTCGAGCTCGCGTCGCACCTGGCCAACGTCGGTGACGCCAAGACACTCATCATTCACCCTGCGACCACAACGCACTCGCGTATTGATTCCGATGCGCTCGTCGCGGCCGGTATAACCGAGGACATGATTCGCCTCTCTGTGGGCCTTGAGGACGTCAAAGACATCCAGGCTGACTTCGAAACCGGCTTCCGGGCCGCGAAAAAGCGGGCAGGTTCCTGACGTGTACTTCGAGGTCAACGGCAAGAAGGCGTTTGCGTCAACAGGTGGCAAGGCGTTCGATCCGGCAAAGCCCGTCGTCATTTTCCTGAATGGCAGCGGCCTGGATCACACGTTCTGGGGCCTGCACTCCCGGTTCTTTGCCTTTCGTCAGTACGGAGTACTTTGCCCGGACTATCCGGGGCACTCGCACTCGGATGGGCCCGCGCTTGAATCCATCGAAGAGATGGGCGACTGGACCAATGATGTCATCGAGACGCTCGATGCCAACAATATTTCGGTCGTCGCGCACTCACAGGGTTGCCTTGTCGCGCTCGAGTACGTTTCGCGTTACCCGGACCGGGTAAAGAGCGTGTCGTTTGTCGCGAGTGGTCTCGCAACACCCGTGAATGCGGCGCTAATCGACGCTGCGGAAAACAATCCGGACGCCGCGATCGGTATGATGATCTCCTGGGGCTTCGGATCCGCCGGACATCTGCACCAGGGTCCGATTCCAGGCAACTCGATGCTCGCCGGCGGATGCATGATTATGGGCCGAAACGTGCCGACCGGGCTCGCTACCGACCTGAAGGCCTGCAATGCCTACCGGAACGGCAAGGCCGCCGCCGCGGCAGTGCGCTGCCCGCACCAGGTTGTTCTCGCCGGCAAGGACAGAATGGCACCGCGAAAAGCCGGCATGGAACTCGTTGAACACCTGGACGGTCCGGAACTCGCGATCATCGAAGATAGTGGCCACATGATTCCGCAGGAGGCGCCAAACCGACTGCGCAAGCTGCTGCACGGCTTCATCTTTACCAACAACCCGGCTCGATAATTCCATGTACAAAATCAAGAACGCTGCTGTGATCGGCGCAGGCACGATGGGTCTGGGTATCGCCGGGCAGCTTGCGAATGCCGGTATCGATGTTCTGCTACTCGACTTGCCCTCCGACGGCGACAATCGGAATGCCGTATGCGAACGCGCCATCGAACGACTGCTCGACCCGAATGCGCCAGGGCTGCTGCACAAGGACAATCTAGAACGCATCACAATTGGCAACATCGAAGATGACTTCGACAAGCTGACGAATATCGACTGGATTGCCGAGGCCGTTGTCGAGCGATTGGATGTAAAGAAGGCGCTCTACAAGCGTATTGACGAAGTGCGCAAGCCAGGGTCGATCGTCTCGTCCAATACGTCGACAATTCCGATCTCACTGCTCGTTGAAGACATGCCCGAGTCATTCCGCTGCGAGTTCGCCATCACGCATTACTTCAACCCAGTTCGCTACATGCGATTGCTGGAACTGGTGCGCGGAGAAAGCACGAAGCAGGAAGTAATCGATTGCCTCGACCGTTTCAATGACGAGCGCATGGGCAAGGGCAACGTGATCTGCAATGACACGCCAGGCTTTCTCGGCAATCGGGTCGGCGTATTCGCGATTCAGACTGCTCTGCATACCGCATTTCGCATGGGCCTCAAACCCGAGGAAGCCGATGCGGTGTTCGGCAGGCCGATGGGCATCCCGAAGACCGGCGTATTCGGATTGTACGACCTGATAGGCATCGACCTGATGAGCGACGTCGCGGCAAGTCTCGAGAACATCTTGCCGGCCGGGGACGCGTTTCACGACGTTGCGACCAAAATCCCACTGATGACCCGGATGATCGACGAAGGGATGATCGGGGACAAATGTACGAAGGGCGGTTTTTATCGCGACAGGAACGAGACCGAACGCGAAACACTCGACCTCGATCGTTTCAGCTATCGCGACTGCAATAATGACAAGCCAGCGGTGGCTATCAAGGCCGAAGCAGCCGGCGATTTCACGGTACTTTTGAGTGCCGACGACCGGTATGGCGAGTATGCCTGGAAGATTCTTTCCGCCACGCTTTGCTATGCCGCCGAGCTCGTGCCCGACGTGAACGAGTCACTGGTGGCTGTCGATGACGCCATGAAGCTCGGCTACAACTGGATCCAGGGCCCGTTCGAGATGATAGATTCGATTGGTATCGATGCTTTTATTGCGCGACTCGAGTCCAATGGTCGGCAGGTGCCGGCTTTCATCAGGATAGCCAGCGGCAAGACCTTCTACCGCGTCGACGATGGCAACCTGCAGTACCTGCGTGCGGATGGTTCCTACCAGACACTGGACCGGGCAGCGGGCGTTACCCGTTTCACCGAGAAACGTCGAACGCTTGTGCCGGTGCTCGAGGATGCGATGGCGTCCTACTACGCATTACCGAACCACCTAGGATTGATCGAGTTCCACAGCAAGGCGAACACGCTTAATGGCGATTCGATGGTGTTGATCGAGGAAGGACTCAAGCACGCAAGCAATAACTGCAAAGCGCTCCTGATTCACAACGACGCCCAGCATTTTTCCTGTGGCGTCAACCTGGAAGATGTCCTTAACTTCATCGCCCGAGATGACCTCGACGGCATCGACCGCTTCCTCGATCACTTCCAGCAGACCGTGCTATCGCTGCGTAATGCGCCGATTCCGGTTATCGCTGCAGGCTCCGGCTTGTCTCTGGGCGGCGGATTTGAAGTGGTACTGCATACTGACAAAGCGATCTATCACGCCAATTCTGTTACTGGCCTTGTTGAGTCTCTCGTCGGTGTCGTGCCCGGCGGTGGCGGCGTCAAAGAGATGGTCTATCGCTGGTCCGAACATCTCGGTGATACGACGAAAGGCGCCTGGCAGGCATTCATGAATATCGGCTACGGCAAGACAGCACGGTCACCGCTGGAAGCGGCGGAGATGTGTCTCTATCGCCAGGGTGTTGACGAGTACCTGATGAATCGTGATCGCCTGTTTGACCATGCCTCGGCCGCAGTGCTGGGTATGGTGGACAAATATACGCCAGCGACACGCGGACCGATCGCGGCAGCGGGCCGCGACGCGTGCGCAGAAATGGCCGATTGGCTCGAGAAAACGCGGGCAAAGGGACATCTCACACCTCATGACGTGATAACCGGCTCGCAGATCGCGATGATCGTGACGGGTGGCGACGTCGACACGGGCACGGAAATAACGGAACAGGATCTGTTCGATCTCGAACGGAAGGCCTTCGTCACGCTGTCCGCAACGGCCGAGACGCGCGCGCGCATTGAACACATGCTGAGCTTTGGCAGTCCCCTCAGAAATTAGGCGCTTCGCCGGGTATCATGGTGGTCAGAGCCCGGCCAAGAAATAAAGCGCAGTATGGTCTTTTTCTCGAACAAATCCCGACCCTATCACCTGGGGCCTTATCCGCTGGAACGCATCGCACGCGACCCTGACGTACGCGGCCGCGAAGTCGAGCTTCCGGGGGTTGCGCGGCCATTGAATGGTAGTGGTAGTGGTAGTGGTAGTGGTAGTAACTTTGCCGACGCGGTAGAAAAGTATCACCAGATCTTTCAATCCCTGCGCGCAGAAGATATTGCCGAAGGCGAAGCGCCGGTGCCGGATGATCTCGCCCGGCGCGCTATCGACATCAAGGGCTCGGCCTATTTTCTCAATTCCAGCCAGGTCGGTATCACCGAGATGGCGGACAACTGCTGGCTGGAAGGGGACTCGATGCACGACCACAGCCACGCAGTCATTGTGCTCGTCGAGCATGGACGAATGCCGGAAGACGGTTCCCTTGCCAGAGACTGGGTCGAGCAATCGGTAGCGGCGACCGCAGATTTTCGTGCCTACGAGATCGCAATCAGTATCGCCAGCCATATCCAGAAGATGGGCTTCTCAGCAATTGCACACGATGCGCGCTACGGTGACGTTGATCTCGATCGATTAACGGTCTTGTCCGGTCTCGGCATTCGCACGGAGGCGGGTATCGTCAATCCTTATCTCGGCGGTCGCTTTGCCGTTTGCGCCGTTACGACGAAGTATGAGCTGGCGACGGACTTGCCTCTCAATACCCGAGCGGCGCGGAAAGCAAGGGGTATCGCCTGGTGGCTGGGTATCGGCGGTGCAACCTCAGGGCTCGAACGCTGGCGGCAAAACAGCCGGGAGACGCACCTCAGCAAATTTGCGATGGAATCGATCGACAAGGTGGATCGACCCACCACACTAATTATCGATGAGGAAGTGCCGCGAGTACCAAAGCGTGCCTCGTTCTTCGATCGTGCCGTTCATGGCGATCTTGGCAAGAAGTCGCAACACGAGAGAACGCGCTTTTCATTCAAGCATCCGTTCGCCGCGTCGATGGTCAAGCAGATCATGGCTATGGTTCCGCACCAGGATGGAACCGTGGCCGATACAACGGAGAGTCGTTGCGCCGATGCCGTAGAAAACACGCGCGCGATCAAGTCGCTTTCGTACTTGCTCGGCGCCGAACTAACCGGCATTTGCGAAATCCCCGAATATGCCTGGTACTCGCATGTTGACAACGGCGAGCCGGTCGAGTGTCACCACAATTATGCGGTCGTCATGCTGATCGACCAGGAGTACGACACGATGGAGGGCGCGTCGGGGGACGATTTCATCTCAGGTGCGCAGTCGATGCGTGCCTATATGAGAGGCGCCGTCGTTGCGGGAATCATGGCCGAGCACCTGCGTAGCCTGGGTTTCTCATCGCGCTCTCAAACCAATGCAAACTCAGAGGTACTTCATCTGCCTCTTGTGTTGCTGGCCGGACTCGGTGAACTCAGCCGTATCGGTGAGCTGGTACTGAATCCATTCGTCGGGCCACGCTTCAAGTCCGTGGTACTAACAACCGACTTGCCCCTCGTCCCGGATAAACCCATCGACTTCGGCTTGCAGCAATTTTGCTCCAGCTGCTGGAAATGCGCCCGGGAATGTCCCTGCGATGCCATTACTTGGGGCGATAAGGTAATGTTCAACGGCTATGAGATATGGAAGCTCGATGCCGAGCGATGCGCACGATATCGACTAACCAATCAACGCGGCCTCGCCTGCGGGCGCTGCATGAAGACCTGCCCGCTGAACAAAGTCGTGACTTGGGACGGGCCAATAGCAACGCAGGTGGCCAGTTGGCTCGGCATCAACGCACGCTGGATGAAATCATTCCTGATTCCGTTGGCCGTGAAACTCGACGACTGGCTCGGGCACGGTATTCGCAATCCGGTCAAGAAATGGTGGCTTGATCTCGAAATCGTCGACGGTGTCTGTATTGAGCCGAGGAAAGGCGTCAACCAGCGCGATCTCGACCTCGACCGCCACATTGATGCCAAAACGCAGAAGATCGCTTATTACAATGCCAACGTGATGCCGCCTCCCAACAGCCATGGCATCGCTATCTTCCCGAACCGCAAAGAAGCCATCGCAGCGGCATCTTTGCTGGAGACGCCCGACGAAGCCAGGGAGCGCATCAAAACCGGCGGAGCAAAACCCGAACATTACAATCCCACGCCACCGCTCGATGAATCCGAGATCACCGAGCGAGCAGACGACTTGTTCAACCCGTACAAGAAAGTCGGAAAAGCAGATTGAGCAACGAAGGGCCTGCAACACCGCGACCGTCGGCGACTATCGTGATGGCGCGTGATTCGGATGCGGGGCCGGAGGTATTACTGGTCAAACGGCGTGCTGGCTATGCGTTTGGTAATGCGTATGCCTTTCCTGGCGGCGTCATCAACCCGGATGAATCTGAAGCGAGACCGGTTTGCAGTGGCCGCAATGAGAACGAAGCGAATGCGATCCTTGCCATCGACAACGCACTGGACTACTACAGCGCGGTCATCCGCGAACTGTTTGAGGAGACCGGGATTCTGCTCGCGCGCGATACCAACGGAAACTGGCCAGCAAACACGAAAATATATGCGGAACAGCGAACGCTGGTTGATCGCTCAGAGCTGGCTTGGCCCGAGTTTCTTCGCAACGAAGGGCTCTGTATGGCTATCGATGCCCTCCACTACTTTGCCTGGTGGATAACGCCCGTAAACTCACCAACGCGATGGACGACACGATTCTTCGTAGCCCCGGTTCCGCCTGACCAGACTGCGGAACACGATGGCAAGGAGGTTACGGACAGTTGCTGGAAGAGACCTGAGGACGCGCTGAACCTGCGGCTCGCTGGGGAGATCAAGATGCCGCAACCGACGCGTAGGAACCTAGACCTGATGGCGGAGTGCAACTCCGTGGAAGCATTGCTTCTCTGGGCGGATGCCGAACAACAGGCTGGTATTAACAGCATCTGTCCGGTGCAAGTATTCGTGAACGGCGAGGAACTCTATCCGATCCCAGGTGACGAGCACTACCCCGCTGCGGAGTCGGCATGAGTGCCGGATTCTCGCCGGGCAAGTTAGTACAGATTGCCACCGGGGTGAACCGTCTCATCGCTCCTAACCCGAGCATGATGACCGGGCCGGGTACCAACACTTATTTGTGTGGCGTTAAGGAAGTCGCCGTGATCGATCCCGGCCCCAATATCGGTGAACACATCGCTGCCATTCAGAATCTCTCACACGGAAAAATTCGCTGGATCCTTTGCACACATACACATCCGGATCATTCCCCAGCCGCCGCGCCACTCGCCGAGGCGACGGGCGCTGAGATGATGGGTATCCCGGCGCCGGAAAAAAAAGTTCAGGACAGGACCTTCAAACCTGACCGTGTACTTGCCGACAACGACCTGCTCGAAACCGAAGAGTTTTCGATCCGTGCCATTCATACACCGGGGCACGCCTCCAACCACCTTTGCTTCAGGCATGAGGAGCATCGCTTCCTATTTACGGGAGACCACATCATGAGCGGCTCGACCGTGGTGATCGACCCGCCTGATGGCAACATGAAGCACTACTTGGAAGCGCTGGCCCGCCTCAAGGAACTCGACCTAGCCGCACTGGCGCCCGGTCATGGCCCGGTCATGGACAATCCTAATGAAGTGGTCGACTGGTTGATCGAGCATCGCCTGAAACGAGAGGCGAAAGTCGTGATCATGCTCGAGTCCAATCCCGGCATTTCTTTATGGGACCTGACCATGCATGTTTACGACGAGGTCGAACCCGGGCTGCATCGCCTTGCGAGCCGATCCCTGCTGGCGCATTTATTGAAGCTCGAGGACGACGGGCGCGCAATCTGCCGTGAGGAAGGCTGGTCGCTGACACCAGTCGATTGATCGGTCGCTACGCTTCCGGACGGAGGTAGTGAAATGGGCGCAGCAAAACCCGATGAATCGAATCAGGTCATCAGCATCAGAGGTCAGAAAACTTTCCGTTAGTGGCCGCGAGCTTCTTCAGCAACTCCGGTGGCTCCCAATAAATCGATCCGAAGCGCTCCTCGAATTCGCAGACTTTCTCGTAGACCTTGTCGAGACCGACTGAATCCGCGTAGTGCATGGGCCCGCCGCGATATCGAGGGAAACCATAGCCATTCATCCAGACAACATCGATATCACCGGAGCGAATCGCGATCTTGTCTTCGAGAATACGGGCACCTTCGACGACCAGTCCGTAGATACAGCGCTCGACGATTTCCTCCGCGCTGATATCGCGCTGCTCGACGCCGAGCCGTTCGGCTTCGGCGTCGATCATCGCCTGGACTTCGGGGTCGGGTGTTGGCTTGCGTGACCCATCTTCGTAGAGATACATCCCTTTGCCCGTCTTCTGCCCGTAACGCGCCTGCTCTGCGAGCATATCGGCAATGCGATAAAAACGCGGGTCGTCTGGCAGGTCTGTTCGCTCCTGCCGCACCTTGTAGCCGACATCTAGACCGGCGAGATCACCTACTGCGTTGGGTCCCATTGCCATCCCCCAGTCGGAGAAGGTCTTGTCGATAAACTCGGGTGCAGCGCCTTCCAGCAGTAATAACTGGTTCTCCCTCCCATAGCTGTAAAGCATGCGATTGCCGACAAAGCCGAAGCAGTTACCGACAACCACGCCGATCTTGTGAAGACGTCTGGCCAGTGCGAGCGACGTCGCGATCACTTCATCGGAGGTATCCGCACCACGTACGATCTCCAGCAAACGCATGATGTGTGCCGGGCTGAAGAAATGAAGTCCAATAACATCCTGTGACCGGTCGGTAGCTGCAGCGATCTCGTCGATACTCAGTGTCGATGTGTTGGTCGCCAACACTGCTCCAGGCTTCAAGACCTTGTCCAGTGCAGCGAAAACTTCCCGCTTGACTGCCATGCTCTCGAAGACCGCCTCGATGACAATGTCGACATCGGCGAGATCGGTATAGTCCTGGCTGGTGCTGAACCGGCCGAGGCCATCAGCCATCGCGGACTCAGCAATCTTCCCGCGCTCGACGCCGCTCTTGTAAAGACCACGAATAGTTTGATTGCCTCGTTCCAGGCAGGCGTCATTGTTATCGAGCAAGATAACGTCCATGCCTGATGTCAGGCAGTTGTAGGCTATCCCTGCACCCATCGTGCCGGCGCCGATGACCGCAACTTTGTTGAGCTCGCGCTTCGGTGTGTCTTTCCCGATACCCGGCACCCTGGCAACGCCCCGTTCGGCAAAAAAAGCATGGCGAAGTCCGGCGGACTGCGGCGAAGCCATGCATTCAACGAAAAACGCCCGCTCTTTGGCACAGCCTTCTTCGAAGCTGACCTTCGTTGACAGCGCGACCGCAGAGATGATCTTTTCCGGTGAAATTAGGCCGCGGGTGCGTGGCGCAATTTTCTGACGGGTTGCGTCGAATATGGCGGTATCGACCTCAGGCACGTCCATCGTGCTGGTGCGCCGTGGTCCCTGTTCCACACATTCCGAGGCATAGGCGACCGCTTCTTCCAACAGGTTGTCGTCGACGATGCGATCGACTGCCCCCACTTTCAGTGCCGCCGGCGCCTTGACCGACTTGCCGGACAACATCATGTCCATGGCCTTCTCAGCGCCAACGAGTCGCGGCAGGCGTTGCGTACCGGATGCGCCCGGCAGTAACCCCAAGTTCACTTCCGGCAACCCAACTGCCCCTCTCGACAATGAAATGCGATAGTGGCAACCCAGTGCCACCTCAAAACCGCCACCTAGTGCCGTACCATGCAGCGCAGCAATGACGGGCTTCTCGCAGGCATCTATCCGCGCGACGACATCGGGGAGATAAGGTTCCAGTAGCGGCTTGCCAAATTCCTTGATATCGGCGCCGGCTATGAACGTCCAGCCGATGCATTGGATGATGATTGCTTTGCAGTTATCAGCCGCTTCCGCATCCACAATGCCATTCAACAATCCTTCCCGGACAGACTGGGACAGTGCGTTGACAGGCGGGTTGTCAATCGTAATGACCGTCACTTCACCGTGATCGGCAGTACTGACAGGACTCATGATTACTCCGTGCTCAACCGAACGGTTTGTCAATTGATGTCGATAACGCGGAAAACAGTTCCGGACCGTCATCGGTTATGTACAGGCAGTCTTCGAGCCTGACACCGAACTCGTCGAATAGGTAGATGCCCGGCTCATTTGAGAAACACATACCTGGCGCAAGTTCCATCGTCTCACCGCGAACAAAATTAATCGGCTCATGTCCGTCCATGCCGATTCCGTGACCCAGGCGATGTGACAACCCCGGCGTCGCATAGTCCGGCCCGTAGCCTTCGCGCTCGTAATAGTCGCGCACAACATCGTCGACACTACCTGCCGGCGTTCCAACTGTTGCCGTCTCGAGGGCAATCTCCTGACCCCGCTTGACCGTGTCCCAGACCTTTCTTTGTTTCGCAGTCGGTTCACCGAATACCCAGGTTCGTGAAATATCGGATTCGTAGTCATGCACGGCGCAACCGCAATCCATCAGGATGATGCCGCCCTCCTTCGGATACTGTACCTGGCTGGTGCCATGCGGGTAGGCACTCGCCTCGTTCAGCAGCGCAATCGAGAATTGCGGTTGCCCGCCCAGCTTGCGTGTCGTTTCATTCATCAATGCCGAAATGTCACGCGGTTCCATCGCCATATCGATATTTGCATGCACATGTCGATAGGCTGCCAGCGTCACATCGTTGGCGATCTGCATCAGCGCAATTTCCGCCGAAGACTTATACATACGGCAACCACGCGCGATGCCCTTTCCGGAAACCACATCGAAGTCCGGCGCTGCCTCCACGACGCCATCGGAAATGAAATGACGAACTGTTTCCTCGATACCGATCTTGCCGGACTTGAGGCCGCGATCGGCCAATATGCCAGCGACGAGATCAAACGGACTCTCGTGCTCGTGCCAGGTGCGGACATCGTCTCCAAAGGTCATGCTTTCACGCACCGACGGTTCTTCAAAGTAGGGTGTGACGAACGCAATGTCGCCCTCAGCCGGGATGACCGCACCGGTAAAACGCTCGGAACGCCACCAGCGAACACCGGTGAAATAGATCAGCGCAGACCCGGCCTCCAGAATCAACGCTTCGTAGCCCATTTCCTGCATGAGCGTCTGCGCCTTCGCGACACGGGTCAGTCGTTCGTCGACACCAATCGGGACGGCGGCGCCCGTCATATCACTCAATTCATCAGCAGTCAGTACCGGCGCTCCGGTCGCGGCCGTCAGGCTGACTGCGCCCGATAACTTCAGGAAGTCTCTCTTGTTCATATTGAATCCTGTGATGCGTTAGGCATCCGGTGCGCGCCCCGGGTGCCAGGATGCCGCTCGAAAGGGAGCATTAAAGGATCGCCGTCAACTTCAATGGACGACCGTGGTGGCTACTCCGATTTCGCGTCGTCCAGGATACCCTGCAACGCTGGAATATCCTCCACCTGCGGCGGATAGTCGACCAGGGTCATGATATAGGCATAGATATCCAGCGCATCCTTATCCGACAGACTGCTCGCCGGGTAATGTGGCATGGTCTGCGTCGAGAACGCCGGATTTTGGTCGCCCCGCGCCCGCAGGTACAACAGGAACACCTGCTCATTAACCATTACGCCACTCGACTGGTTCGCAATGTCGTGCCGGCCGATACCACCATAGCCATGACACCCATAGCACGCGTAGTCATAGTACGCCTGCTTGCCACGCTCGGCGTCGCCCGTCGCCTGTGCGATCGCGACAGAGGTGACGACGAGGGCGATGACAGCCGTAAATAATGTCGTTTTCTTCATCGTCATCACCGTGGTTGCGTCAAAACATCGATCAGGTACGGCTCGCCTTTCAGCACCGAGTTCACGCCGCGCTCCAGCGCCGCATAGAGGTCATCCGGATTGTTGATTGGTCCCTCACTCTTCATACCGTAGCCCTTTGCGATACTCGCGTAGTCAATGAACGGGTCCCGGAATGTCGTGCCAATGTGCATGCGTTCCGTGCCCCGCCCGCGGACGCCCGCGAGGTGTTGCAGATACATGAGCTCCATGTGGTACGCACGATTGTTGTGCATGATGTTCAGGACCGGAAGCTGGTGGTGTGCCGCCGTCCAGACGGAGCCCGGCGCATAGTTGAAGTCACCGTCGCCCTGGATGTTAATAACAATTCGGTCACGCGCTTTCGCAGCAAGCCCGGCGCCGGTGCTGGACCCAAGCACATATCCAAGTGCTGCCGCCGGGTACATTCCGAGGTAGCTGTACGGCCGGTTGTGCTCCCAGAGCTGGGCGTGGTGGGAGCCGGCGAAGATCGTGCCGGAAGCCAGGCACCAGTCGTGATCCTTGATCAGCGGCCATAGCTCAGCAAAAACGCGTGCCGTGCTGATCGGGCTGCCATTCCAGCCTTTGCGTTTTTCCTCGACCGCTTTTTCCAGCATCGCAACGCGTGCATCGCGATTGGCCTTCCGATGCTTGACCGTACGCACCGACATCGCATTTCGATTGCGTGTATTGATCTTCTTATTGGCCGCTTCGATAATCTGCGGCAAGCTCGCCTCAGCATCGCCAACAATGTCATATTCGCCACTGGTATCCCGTTGCGGGCGCACCGGCGGTCGGACATTGCCGAAGCCGATGCCCATCAGGTCGCGATCATCAAACGCGCGAACACTTGGATTCTGAATAGAGGCATGTGTGCCAGGACGCTCCAGGCCCAGCACATAATCGTAATTTTCGTCAGCTCCCGGTCCACATAACGCGTGTGTTTGCGGAAAGCTCATCGGCCCGAAAGTCGCTCGCGTCTGGACTGACGCACCAACGAGTTCCGCCAGTTCCACTGCCCGATCGATGCCTTCCGGTGTGCGGAGCCGACCGACATTCAGCCGCGGATTCTTGGCAACAACCAATCGATCGGCAATGCGCTCGGCATCGGCATCACTGACTCCCTCGATCACCGGCGGTCTGAACCGGGGCACCTGCACATCACCGGCTTCCTGCTTCTGAATTTCGGCGTCGAGTACGACCACGACGGGGGCCATTGGCGGCGTCATTGCCTGGCGATAAGCCTCTTGCAAGGTATTCAGCGTTTCTTCGAGGGTTTCCGGTGTCGCGTCCCACTTGGAATAAGAACGGACCATGCCAGCGATGTCGTCTGCCGTATGTTGCTGGCGGGCACCAAAATCTTCGCGCCCGATCAACACGATCACCGGCGACTGACCCAGGAAGGCCTGGTAGATGGCCATCGAAGCATGCTGCAAACCAATTGTTCCTGAAATAAGCGCGCAGATCGGCTTGCCTTCACAACGTGCATAACCGTGGGCCATATCGACGGCCGACTCTTCATGGAGTGCCGTAATGAATTCCGGCATAACGTTTGGCTTGTCGCCATAGTTGACGATCGATTCCTGCAGCCCTTCAAACGTCGAACCTGGATTCGAGACCACGTACTCGATAGCCATCTCTCGAAGGACTTCCACCATCAGGTCGGAGCCCGGTCGCTTGACCGCAGACTGCACGTCCGTTGGTGGTATCGCTGCACCCACTTCGCGTGCCATCTGCTCGTCGGACGGCGGCGATACGCTTGCAACCGCCTCCTGCCGGGCAGACGTGTTTTGCGGTTCTGCACCGGCACTGGTCGAAATAATGGAAGCGGCGCCGGCAGCGGCGCCGGTACCCAGAAATTCGCGGCGGCTGATCTGGACCTTGTCGCCTTCGGTTTTCTTTGTCATAGCCTGCGCCTCTGCGAGAGGTGTTATCTGGTTGAAACTTAAGATAGCAGACCCCCCGACGTTTCGGCCATTTGTTTCGCATAGTGCACGAAGGGCGGGTCTTATAGTGAGGGATACGGATGGGCAGTTCCGGCGACCCCTGTGGATACTCGGTCAGGCATTTTATCAGCGAGGCACCAACATCGTGGGTATTGAGTCACCTATCAGGATCGTGTCGATCGCGGTATAGATCTACGACGCCGAACTCGAGGAATAAAAACCGATGGGCGAAGCCGTTCGGGCCGCGGTTGAGGCATCGGACCGGAAGGTCGCTTTCCTGGCCAGCAGCTCGCTGTCATACCGGATTAAGCCAAACAGCGTCGTGGACGACTACCTGTTCGGGGATTCGAATCCGCTCACTGAAAAAACGGACCTCA
>JAQWSV010000036.1 GCA_029243005.1 Woeseiaceae bacterium | reverse complement strand
AAATGAGGTCGTAATTCGTAAATGAATTGTGAGGTCGAACTATTCTCTGATGTCGAAACTCTCATCAGAGAGGAGCGCCCAAGGCACCCAGTCTATTGCATTTATCCGCACATTTATCGTGACGCGGCAATAGAGTTTCTGACCGGTTTTCCTGGCCGAGTCTTGTACGCCGTCAAGTCAAACCCCGATCCTAGGGTGTTGGGACTATTGTCAGATGCAGGTGTTCGACACTTTGATTGTGCATCCTTGGCAGAGATCGAGCTTGTCGACACGGTTGTCCCCAACGCAAAAAAATATTTTATGACACCGGTCCGAATTCGCGGTGACGCAGCAACAGCCCAGAAAAAGCACGATGTGCGACATTTCGTGGTCGACCACCTGAGTGGATTATCTCAACTGCTAACCGAGATCGAGCCGGACCGCTCGGTCATCTTCGCTCGTATGGCAGTTCACCACGAGTCGGCATTCGAAGATTTGTCTACGAGGTTTGGCGCACTGCCTGAACAAGTACCGGAACTTCTGGAAGCGATCCGCGACAGCGGCGCGGAAGCTGCGCTAGCTTTTAACGTGGGTTCATCGGTCACCGACCCAGAGGCATATCGGCATGGTGTTTCTGTCACCCGATCGATTCTGGAACAGCTGTCATTCAGGCTGAGGCTAATCGACGTTGGTGGCGGCTACCCGAAGTCCTATCCAGGATTTATCGTGCCAACACTTGATGAGTATTTCAGTGCCGTCGCCGAATCCGTCGCTACTTTGCCACTGGCGGACAATGCGGAGGTACTTGGTGAACCTGGGCGCGCACTGTCCGCGCCCGGGATGTCGGCCGTTGTTGAAGTGCTGCTGCGCAAGGACAACCGCCTGTATATCAACGACGGTATGTTCGGGATATTCTGGCTGCTACGTATCGACGGGCCCGACGCATTCCCGGTTCGCGCGTATCGATCCGGTGAGCCGATTCTCAGCGAAACGATGGAGTTTCAGATCAATGGGCCGACCTGTGATTCAACGGATACACTGCCAGGGCTCGTTCAATTGCCCGATGATATTGGTCCCGGCGATCACCTAGAGTTTGGCAATATTGGTGCGTACAGCATTGGCGGTCGGACCGACTACAATGGCTACTACAGCGACCGGATAGTCTTGATTACGTCACCGGATGCGAACCCTCCAACGGTGCCGTAACAAGTTTTGGGGAAATCAATATGGGCAAGAAGCGGACGCTGAACGTCGATGACGCCTACGCACTGGCTACACCAGCCGACAGTCTTCAACTGTATGGCAAATGGGCAGAGTCTTACGATCAGGATTTTGCCGACGCCGTAAGTTACGTAGTCTACTGGCACGCATCCGAGGCACTGCTGCGATATCGTTCCGAGATCGATGGAGTCGTTCTAGATGTAGGCTGCGGCACAGGACTCGTAGGGGTGTGCCTGCAGGAAGGCGGCATTGACAGTATCGACGGCATTGATATCTCGCAGCCAATGCTGGACGAAGCAGCGAAAAAAGAGACCAGCTTTGGCAGGCCAGTTTATCGGAAGCTCATTGCCGCCGATCTCACCAAACAATTGCAAATCCCCGACAACGAGTACGCCGGGCTGATCAGTGCCGGGACATTTACACATGGCCATCTTGGAGTCGGGCCGCTGGACGAACTGTGGCGAATTGCGGCCCCCGGAGCCTGCTGTGCGATCGGCGTTAGAACTACGCACTTCGAGCAGGCAGGATTTGTCGAGAAGCTATCCATCGATGTCGCCCATGGAAAAATCACGCAGCCTGAGTTACTGGAAGTAAACATGTACTCGGCGGAAACCAGCAATACGGAACATGCGAACGACAAGGCGTTCATCGTAGTTTGCAAGGTGAAGTAAGCGGCAGACACTGCAAGTTGCTTTATCGATCGAGAAAGTTGGATTTTGCTGCCTGAACTTGGAAATCTGCCAGCAACTTCTGGAGAAGCTCAGGCCGAATGCCGGCGAGATCGTGGCGCTCATATGGATCGGTACTGAGATCGTAGATCTCCCAGTCGGATTCCAACTCTTTCAACAGCTTAAGGTCACCTCGATACAGGAAGTGCCTGCCGGCGGTGGAAAGTGCAATAGCCTCGCTCGGATCCGTGCTGAGCCCTGACGATGCCGGGCGTATGAAGTCGCAGTTATCGACCTTTACGGTGCGTGTCGCCCAACAAAACGAATCAGCCATGAAGATTGCCAAGTTCCTCGAAAGTCACCCGGCTATAGCAAAAGTCCGGTATCCGAGACTCTCGTCACATCCAGATCACGTCCTGGCAAGGGAGATGCTCGAACAACGTGGGTTCGGCGCATTGATCACGTTTGACTTGGCACGAAACGAGGAAGGCAGCAGCCGCTTTGTCGATGACCTTTCTTCCGAAATTCCTCACATCGGTTCAATGGGAGATGTGGCGACGAGTTTTCTGCATATCGAAGCTTGTTTCGGAGTGGACTATGATGCGTCGACAATCAGGCTTTCTGTAGGTATTGAGCCACCCGATCGAATCATTCGCAGCCTGGAACTGGCATTGGACTGAGTAAATCTGACCTCGGTCGCTGTGCCTGAGTGAGCCAGCGACGCCACAAGGTCTACTAAGGATTTATCAGTAACTCTGGCCGTTCCCACCGGATTGGCACCGCAGTGTCGCTAGTATCGATCGTCCGCGCACATTCGTGCCCTGAGTAAACTGCGTGTGCAATCGTGCCCGGCAGCTGGCAGTCACCGATGCATCGCAAGGACTTTATCCCCGCGTCTACTAGCCGGTCTGGATCGGAATTCAGTTCCTGGTACAAATCGTCATCGGCTTTTCTTGAACCAACAATAAGTAGTGACCCGCAGTCAATGGATTGGACAGTCCGATCGCGGTAGATGCTCATCAACTTGGCTGAACCATTACTAAATTCCGTAAGGTAATGCTCGAGGACAATACCTATACCGAGTTCGATCATGCGCACGCGAATCTCGGCAAGCTCATTGTTCATAAACGTCCAGGCAGACACGGCATTGGCCGTCGTCACGATCGTTACGTCCTTGCCTTGTTTCCGCAGCAACTCTGCCAAACAGCTACCCATGTAGTAATGGTTGAAGTCATAGATGACCACCGGGCTTTCGATTTCAGCACCGGCAAAGATATCGTCCGGCGTGTATATATTATCTCCTTCGAAACCGGTGATCGGATACGCTTCCGTAGTCAGGATCTGGCGAGTCCAGAGTGCGCCCGTCGCGATTACCGCGTGATCACAACCGAAGTCGATAACATCCTGCGCCGAAAGCGGGCTGCCACGATAAACATCGACATTGGCCATTGTTTGAATTAATTGCGTTCGGTAATCGCGCACTCTCGCCCAAGTCGCCAGTCCAGGTAGTGTCGACTCTCTGTTCACTCGGCCGCCAAGTTCCTCGCTCGCCTCCGCTAAGGTTACTGCCAATCCTCGCTGCCCGAGGGCCCGCGCACATTCGAGTCCAGCGGGTCCGGCACCAACGATTAATGCGTTTGATTCGGGATCGCCAGGCGCAATGCGCTCCGGGTGCCAGCCACGTCGCCACTCTTCACCCATAGTCGGGTTCTGCGTGCAACGAACCGGGACACAGTCGTGGTAGCCGGACACGCAGATATTGCAGCCAATACATTCACGAATCTCTCCTTCGCGTCCTTCGTCAATTTTCTTCGGCAGGAACGGGTCCGCTATCGATGGGCGAGCCGCACCGATCAAGTCGAGGATACCTCTCTTCACCTGACTGACCATTTCGTCCGGCGAGGTGAAACGGCCGACACCGACCACGGGTCTTGATGTCAGAGGTTTCACGAAACTGTTGATCGGTTCCTGAGCGCCCTGCCCGGTGAATCGAGCAGATGAGGTTTCCCTGACCCAGCTCGATGACTTCACATCCCACAGATCCGGAAGGTCGGACAGCATCGAGATGACTTCGTGCGCTTCAGACTCCATCGTCTCACCAGGCACTTTGAGAAGCTCATCGGTGCTGAATCGTAAGGCTATAGCACAGGTCTGACCAACAGCCTCTTTCATATCTTCGACGATCTCGCATGTCAGCCTGGTGCGATTCTCCAGACTGCCGCCGTATTCGTCCGTGCGTCTGTTCATCCACGGTAGCAGGAATTGGTAAGGACCGAAGTTCATGCCGGCATAGATGTATATGATATCGAAGCCGGCCGATTTGGCCCGTTTCGCGGCATCAACATGCCAGCGACGAAAATCGCGTATGTCTTTTTTGTCCATTGGCCTGGACTGCGCCAGGTTCATCCAGCCCGGATATGAAGAATCGTAGGAGATGCCGGATGCGGACACTAGCGGCATGCGCGTCATCCGGTTCCCGGTACCACTGCCGCCATGCCACAACTCGACACCAGCTAACGCGCCGTGACGGTGAACCGCATCGACCATCAACGCATGTACCTTGATGTCTTCGTCATCCCACAATTTACAATATGGCAGTGGCAAGTCATCGGAGCTCGGGTGAATCGAACAGTAGCCCGTATTGACAACCCCCCAGCCACCCTCGGCACGGACTTCACGCATCGCAGCGCGTGTGTGTGGCATCTGATTACCGGTCCCAAGTGCATGTGGTGTGCAATAGAATCGGTTCGGTGCGACGACCGGTCCGATCGTTACCGGTTCAAACAGGATATCGTAACGAGGATTCCGACTCATTTTATAAACACTGGGCGTTCGTCATCATGTCCTTTCAGGCTACCGCAGCGCGAATCGTTCAACAATGTACAAACATCCAACTAAATCTCCATTCCAGGCCAACAGCATATTTGTGGAAAATACTTGATTTTTTAAGTGTAGCGAAGCGGGCAACAACCAACAAATCCTTAAATCTCTTGTTATACAATGTACTCACAGAGTGATTGATTGATGGCGGTCGCGCTTGTGCGTACGATGCCGCTGCATGAAGGGATATTCTGTATTTTCGCTCGTTCGTAACGCGTTCAGTGGACACCGTCATTGGAACCCGGTCTGGCGTACGCCTAAGCTAAGAAAATCCTACGACATCGTGATCATCGGTGCCGGTGGGCACGGATTGGCGACAGCCTATTATCTCGCCAGCAAACACGGCATTCGAAATATCGCGGTGCTCGACAAAGGGCTCATTGGTGGGGGTAACACAGGCCGCAACACCCAGGTGACACGTTCCAACTACTTCTGGCCGCAAAGCGCGGCGTTCTTCGACCATTCCCTAAAACTCTACGAAAACCTCAGCCGCGATCTGAACTTCAACGTGATGTTGAGCCAGCGCGGTGTATTGACGCTGGCACATAGCCACCATGAACTCGAAAGCCTGCGACAACGAGCGAACGCGATTCAGATCAACGGCGTCGACTCTGAGGTGATGACGCCGGCCGAAATCAAGAAACTTGTGCCACTATTGAATATGAGTGCCCGGCACCCGGTACTCGGAGGATTCATCCAACGGCGTGCAGGGATCTCGCGCCACGATGCAGTTGCATGGGCATATGCCCGCGCCGCGGACGCGTATGGTGTCGACATCATCCAACAATGCGAAGTTGAGGGCTTCGATATCAACGACGGACGAATTGCAGGTTTGCAGACGACGCAAGGGAAGATTTCGGCAGACAAAGTGAGCATTGCGGTCGCCGGACATACAAGTATCATGACCGCTAAGGCCGGTTTTCGCGTGCCAGTTACGAGTATGGCGCTACAGGCAATGGTCAGCGAACCGATTAAACCCTGTCTCGACACAATGGTGGCGTCGTCAGCCATTCATATGTACGCAAGCCAGTCAGACAGAGGAGAGATCGTCCTCGGCGCTGGGGCCGACGTCTACACGAGTTACGCGCAACGCGGTGGCATCCCTTTGCTGGAAGAAAATGTTTCAGCACTACTCGAACTCCTTCCCGCCTTTAGTCGCCTCAAACTGAATCGCCAGTGGGCCGGCATTGTCGATATCACGCCCGATACGACACCGATCATGGGTAAAACCCCGGTAAAAAACCTGTACATCAGTGGCGGCTGGGGCACCGGCGGCTACAAAGCGATCCCGGCCGGCGGCGATACGATGGCCTACACGATCGCGAATGATAATGCGCACCCGTTGATCGAGGATTTCGGCCTGGAGCGTTTCGAAATCGGCGCTCTGATTGATGAGGGAAGTTCGTCTGGGGTTGCACACTGATGCTGAGAATTCCTTGTCTTTATTGCGGTGTGCGAGACGAAGTCGAGTTTCGCTACGGAAACGATGCGCACGTATCACGACCCAGCCCTGCAGTTTCCGACGCCGAATGGTCGGACTACTTGTTCAACCACACGAACCCCAAGGGCGTGCACTTCGAGCGGTGGTGTCACGTTTTCGGCTGCGGTCAGTGGTTCAATGTCGCACGCGATACGGTCACACATGAAATCCTCGCGGTTTACCCGATGGGCAACCCGGCTCCGGATCTGGAAGAATGAATCAACCTTTTCGAACTGAAGATTCCGGACGGATCGATCGGTCAAGACCGCTCAAATTCACGTTCAACGGCAAGACCCTCCAAGGTTTTAGTGGCGACACTCTCGCGTCGGCGCTACTTGCCAATGGCATACGCGTAGTTAGTCGCAGCTTCAAATTTCATCGGCCGCGCGGCGTTCTCTCTGCAGGCGCGGAAGAACCGAATGCACTGGTGGCGGTCGACATTGGCAATGGCATGTTGCCGATTGTGCGTGCGACGCAGATGCCGCTTATCGGCGGTCTACGCGCAGAATCCCAAAACTGTTTCCCGACGGTAGGTTTCGACCTCCTGAGAATTCTCGACTACACGAGGGCGCTGTGGCCCGCCGGTTTCTATAACAAGACTTTCAAATGGCCAAACTGGCATGCATTCGAATGGGCGGTCCGTCGAACTGCCGGCTTGGGACGGCTGCCAAGCGGTACTGATGTAACACGCTATTGCCACATGAACGCTCATTGTGACGTGCTGGTCGTCGGTACAGGTTCGGCAGGACTGAAAGCAGCACTCAATGCGGCGCGCGCCGGGGAAGACGTTCTCATCGTTGAGCAAGACAGGGTTGCAGGTGGAACACTTTTATATGATCGGGCGGCAATCGACGGGACCGCACCGGATGTTTGGCTTGAAGATACAATGTCGGAACTGAACGCCCGTGACAACGTACGCGTGATGCTCTCGGCGACAGCCGCTGGCTACTACGATCATAACGTACTTACCATCCACGATCGCTCGTCGGCATACCGGCGTGAGAATCCAGTTGAGATATTCTGGAAAGTCCGCGCGAGCCGAGTCGTGCTGGCGACGGGCACCATCGAGCAACCACTCGTATTCGGCAATAACGACCTGCCTGGAATAATGCTCGCAAGTGCGATGCACCAGTACGCCAACCGTTACGGCGTATTGTGTGGCCGGCGCGTCGTCGGAGTTGTGAACAACGATCTCGCCTGGCATTCACTCTTCGGTTTGCTGGATGCCGGAACCGACGTTTCTTCAATCATCGATAGCCGCCCCTCAGTCGACGATCAGCTAGTCAAGCTTGCACATGATCGTGGCATAGAGGTTAATTTTGGTGCGACGCCAGTTCGCGCCGGCGGGTCGGGTACCGTGAAGGGCCTCGTGTATCTCGACGCTAACGGGCGTACTGAAAATATCGCGTGCGACGCAATAGCCATGTCCGGTGGCATGAGTCCGGTTATGCACCTGTACTCGCAGGCCGGTGGCAAGCTTCGCTATGACGCAGAGCTGGCATGCTTCCTCCCACAAGCATGCCGGCAGCCGGTGTCTGTCGCTGGCTCAGCGAATGGTGAGTTTGCGGTAACCTGCACCTACAATATTGGATCGCGCAAGCGGTCACCTGCGAAGACGAGTACGCAATGGATCGATTTCCTGCACGATGTCACCGCGTCCGACGTCGAGCTTGCAGTACGAGAAAACTACCATTCGGTTGAGCATCTCAAACGCTACACGACCGTCGGTATGGCGGTTGACCAGGGGAAGACAAGCAATTTGAATGCCCTGACGCTGCTCGGCGAATTGACGGGCAGGACACCCGGCGAAACCGGCACGACGACCTTTCGCCCGATGTACACGCCCGTCACGATGGGTGCTATCGCCGGTAATCGGCAAGGCGACTTCTACCAACCAGCGAAGCGCCTGCCCGCTCACGATTGGCATGCGGAAATGGACGCCGAATTCGAGGACTATGGTGGCTGGGATCGCCCGGCCTATTATGGTCATGATCGAGAGGCGAGTATTGCCAACGAGTCGCTCATCGTTCGCGAAGCCGTCGGGCTTTTCGATGGCTCGCCACTCGGCAAGATCGAGGTCAAGGGCCCCGACGCCGCTGAGTTCTTGAATCGCATCTACGTCAATACGGTGCCGAGCCTGAAACCTGGCAAAATTCGCTACGGCTTGATGCTTACGGAAAACGGCATTGTCATGGACGATGGCGTGTTTGTTCGTCTTGCGGATGAACATTTCCTCATCAATACGACATCGGGCCACGCTGACAGCATTGTGAGCTGGCTCGAGGAATGGCACCAGTGCGAGTGGCCGAACCTGGACCTGGTAGTACTTCCGGTAACCTCTCAGTGGGCGGTGGCGACTGTAGCCGGTCCGAAGGCACGCGATGTGTTACAAGCACTCCCGGGGATGGTCGACCTGTCGACAGAATGTCTCCCGCATATGAGCATTGCGAGTGGCGCATTTGCGGACGGCACCCAGTATCGAATCCAGCGCGTCAGTTTTACAGGAGAGCTGAGCTACGAACTCAACGTGCCGGCAGACCATGCCTCAGAGATCTTCGACCGCATCTGGAAAATCGGTCAGGTGCATGGCATAGGACTGTTCGGTGTTGAGAGCTTGATGGTCCTGCGCCTGGAGAAGGGCTTCCTTCATGTAGGAGTCGATACTGACGGCACCAGCAATCCAATCGATATCGGATTTGGTAAAATTGTTGCGAACAAAAAAGGCGATTTCGTCGGTGCGCGTTCACTCATGAGAGCCGAAGATCAGCGCACAGATCGACGACAACTTATCGGTTTCGAGCTCGACGTTCGTGGTGACACGGTTCTGCCTGGCGCTCACATTGTGACGGGAAGTGGTGCGGACCGCCGCACAGAAGGATTCGTAACCTCGGCTTGCAACAGTCCGACACTCGGAAAAACGATTGGGCTCGGTCTGCTCGAGAGTGGCTACGAGCGCAAAGGAAAGACGATCACCTTGTATGACGATGGACGCATCGTGTCAGCGCGTGTCGTCGATGCCTGCTTTTATGACCCGTCGGGGGAGAGGATGCGTGGCTAATCGGAACGAAGGTGGCGTAACTATCGAGCGCATCAATGACCTGTCGATCGTGTCATTGAGAGTTTCGAAGAAATCGCTGGAAGAAACGCTACGGCAACTGCAGCTGGCACCGCCATTGGTCGCTACCAAGGAGGACCCGCGATGCCTTTGGTTAGGCCCCGATCGCTGGCTATTGGTAAGTGCGTCGGCTACACCAGATTCCATCATAGCTAGTTGCAATGAATCGCTTGCAGGATTCCTGCACAACGCAGTGGACTATTCAGCTGGTCTCGTTGCCCATCGAATCAGTGGGCCGAATGCACGGCGGTTACTGGCAAGTGGTTCCGGTGTCGATTTCCGATCGGAGGAGTTTCCGGTTGGGGCGTGCTGCAGAACAAACTTTGCACAGGTGGCCGCTATCGTCGATGCGAACGTGCCGGGTCAATTCGAGGTATATGTCGATCGCAGCTATGCCGGTTATATCAACGATTGGCTTTGCGATACCTCACGCATCATCGCCAACGCGTTTTCCAATTCATGATCGTGATTATCAATACAACGTGCCACCCATTGACGACAGCAGAATTCCTGCGGCATCGCGACATCGATTCTGGTGGCTGGGCATAGTGACAAAAGAACAAGAGTCAGCAGATCAACCAAAGCATCGCCAGAGAAAACGGCAAGGCGGACGCAGCGCAAACACGCGACGCTCGGCACCTGCGGTGCGGCAGCCCCCATGGACACTGCCTACGGTCACGGATTCGCCGATTGAACCACTCGACGAGACGGCAATTCAGCGTATTCATGACGCTGCGATGCGCGTGCTCGAAGACATCGGCATCGTCTTCCTATGCGACGAAGCTATCAGCATTCTGGAAATGTCGGGCTGTGATGTCGACGTGAGTACCGGCAATGTACGAATGGGTCGCGACTTCGTCATGGAACAGGTACGCAAGGCACCGGCGGAATTTGACCTGATACCACGTAACTCCGAGCACACCCTCCGGATCGGTGGAGATACCATCTTATTCGGCAGCGTCGCGAGCGCGCCTAACTGCTCGGACCTCGATCGCGGACGACGTGTCGGTGATCGTGAAAGCTATCGAGACCTTTTGAAGCTGACGCAGTACTTCAACTGTATTCATATGATGGCCGGCTATCCGGTTGAACCGCTCGACATACACCCGTCAATCAGACATCTCGATTGTATCTACGACGCCCTGACCTTATGCGACAAACCAGTGCACGCCTATAGCCTTGGCAAGGAACGCATTGAAGACGCGATGGAGATGGTGAGAATTGCAGCTGGAATCAGCCAGGAGGAATTCGAGTCGGCGCCGCGGATGTTCACTAATATAAACTCGACGTCTCCACTAAAGCACGACACCCTCATGCTCGACGGTGCAATGCGAATGGCCCGCCGGGGACAACCTGTGATCATCACGCCGTTCACGCTCGCTGGCGCAATGGCGCCGGCGACGATTGTCGGCGCCGTCGTACAGCAGACGGCTGAGGCGCTTGCCGCCGTCACGTTGCTTCAAGTCGTTCGGCCCGGAGCGCCGGTTGTGCTCGGGAGCTTCACATCGAACGTAGACATGAGCAGCGGCGCGCCAGCATTTGGAACCCCGGAATACATGCGTGCTACCCAGATCTCCGGCCAAATGGCGCGGTTCTACAATCTGCCATATCGTGCGTCGAATGCCTGTGCCGCGAATTGTCCCGACGCACAAGCTGCGTGGGAAAGCGCCTTCTCGCTTTGGGCTTGCGTAACGTCTGGTGTGAATATTGTCTACCACGCTGCAGGATGGCAGGAAGGCGGGCTCTGTGCCGGTTATGAAAAATTCGTAATGGACTGTGAGACGCTGCAGCAAGTGATGCATTACATGCAGCAGCTGACGGCAAGTGCAGAGGATCTTGCCGTGGATGCCATTCGTGAAGTCGGACCGAACGGAAACTTTTTCAGTGCGGCGCATACGCTTGAACGTTACGAAACTGCATTCTATTCGCCTTTCCTCAGTGACTGGCGCAATTTCGAAGCCTGGGAAGAACAGGGCAGCGTTGCGACGCCTGAACGGGCGAACGGCGTCTGGAAAAAGATTCTCAACGAATTTGAATCGCCAGCAATGGACGCCGGCACGAAGGAAGAGCTGGGAGCGTTCGTTAGTCGCCGAAAAGAGGAAGGCGGCGCGCCGTCCGACTACTAGCGACCAATCTGACAAGAAAGGG
>JAQWSV010000021.1 GCA_029243005.1 Woeseiaceae bacterium | reverse complement strand
GGAGTATGAATAATTAGGGTCGATAAACAATAATGGTTTGAAAAAGTTTCATTAGGAAGACCATCAACAAATTCACCCGAAAGTCTAAGCTGTCCCCTTTTCATAGAGTTGCATTCCACGGCCCGTAAAAGGCTCATCTTCCAGCCTATTGGAATCTGCTGAGGTCGCATAAGCGATACCTCGACGGTAGAAAAGATCAGACAGCCTAATGTCTCGGCTCGATTGAGCCGTTACGAAATCAGTAGATGGTAAAAACCCTCTCTCCCAAGCCAGGGTGATTGCAATCCCAAGAATTACTCCAGATGCAAGGAAGGTTTTTGCGCAGAATCAACCTGTTATGCAAGCTGATGATGCGCTATGAAATAAGAAATGGAGGCTAGGGTCGGAATCGAACCGGCGTACACGGAGTTGCAGTCCGCTGCATAACCACTCTGCCACCTAGCCACAGGTTGTCCGGGATGTCCCGGAATTCGCGCAATGCAATGTAGCACCTCGAGTTTTTTATTCAACACCCATTCCTACATTTTTATATACCTGTCCGTCTTTCATCACGAAAATGACATCCTCAAGCGCCGATACATCCTCGAGCGGGTTATTCGTTGTCCCGATAATGTCAGCGAAATAGCCCGGGGCGATTGCTCCCGTCTGCCCTTCCCAGCCAAGCAACTCAGCCGCTGTTGTGGTTGCAGACTGAATCGCCTGCATCGGCGTCATGCCGTGCTCAACCATTCTCGAGAATTGGATTGCGTTAGTGCCGTGTGGGATAACCGAGGAGTCAGTCCCGAAAACAACTTTTGCACCGGATTCCGCTACTTTGCGAAAGATATCGTAACGCTGCTCATTGACAATCTTCGCCTTTTCTAGCATTTCCGGTAAAAACCCGACCTTCGCGCCTTCAGCAACCAGGTACTCCGAGGTATAGATGTCCAGAGTTAGGAATGTGCCCTGGTTCACCGCCATCGCGATACCCTCGTCATCGATAAGGCTGCCATGCTCAATAGAATCGACCCCTGCCTCGATCGCATAACGAATGCCTTCCGGACCATGTGCGTGAGCAGCGACATGCAAGCCATGAGTATGTGCCTCATCAACTATTGCTTGCATCTCCTCCATCGTATACTGGCGCCCTCCAACGCTTGTGCCCTTGCTTAACATTCCCCCTGTCGCGCAGAACTTAATCAGGTCGACGCCGTACTTTTTGTGCTCTCGCACTTGTGCCCGAACGGCCCATGGTCCATCCGCAATGGCGTCATTACTCAAATTGTATTGCTTAGGTAGCAAATTCTGGTCACAGTGCCCGCCCGTAATACCAAGCGATTGCCCGGATACCTTTAACCGGGGACCAGGGACCCTGCCAGTATTTATAGCGTTTCGTACTGATACGTCCGAATAGCCACCCGCACCTGTATTACGAACCATCGTAAACCCTGCCATAAGAAGCACTTTGGCGTTAATGACGCTACGAATAGCTTCGTCCGTATGCGAGACGCCCATGAATGACACGTTTGTATCAGTCGCAAACCAACTTAAGTGCGCATGGACATCTGCTAAACCTGGGACAAGGGTTGCATCCCCAAGGTCAATTCTTTTAGCACCTGCAGGCACCGTGCCGTTGGCCTGGACCGCGACAATGCGATTACCATCAATCTCCACCACCGGATTTTGCACTAGTCGCTCTGCCAAAGGATCTACTAGCGCCCGCGCAACGATATAAGTCGACTGTGCCCCGGCTTGTGCTGCCCAGAGCAATAATACTGCTACCAGCGACGCGCTAAAGTTCCATTTCTTTGAGTTTATATGGTCAGTTCTCATGTGGACCTCAATTTAACCAGCTGCGAACATTATATGGAGACTGAGGACAGAATCGAACCGACCTCCATGCCTCTGCCACCTAGCCACAGGCTGGCCGAGATGTCCCGAAATTCGCGCAATGCGTAGCAGGCGTCCAAGAATAGCCCCCTCCACGACCGAATCAATTTCAATACCCGTAACCACACGTGCGCAAAAGCCCGATCGGGGCCATAATACGACCATGAATAAAATCTCATATCTGACGATTTTGCTCCTGTTCGGCTTGGTGGCATGCCAGACCGAGCAGTCCACCACAACCACACTGTCTGCCGCAGCCGACAGCATGGGACCCAATCTGGGAACAGGTCCTGACGGCACCGTGGTGCTGAGCTGGATGGAGCCCGACGGCGAGGGTCATGTCCTGCGCTATTCGGTCCTCGCATCCTCGGGCTGGGGAGCGGCACAAACCGTCGTCCGGGGAGACAACTGGTTTGTCAACTGGGCTGATTTTCCCTCCGTCGTGCCGCTGTCAGGCTCATTGTGGGCGGCGCACTGGCTGCAGAGCCAGCCAGCAGGCGGTTACGCCTATGACGTGATGATCTCGCTGTCAGAGGATGGGGGCGAAACGTGGTCCGAGCCGTTCATGCCGCATACCGATGGCACGCCAACCGAGCATGGTTTTGTGACACTGTATGCGGATGGCGATGATCTGGGCCTTATCTGGCTCGATGGCCGCAAGATGGTCAATGAGTTCGACATGAATGATGTAACTGCGAGTGGCATGACCCTGCGGGCGGCGACGTTCAGCAAGGATCAATTACCGATCCGTGAATCCCTCGTCGATGATTTGATCTGCGACTGTTGCCAGACCGACATCGCTCTGACCGGGCTCGGGCCGGTTGCGGCCTACCGGAATCGAACCACTGAGGAAGTTCGGGATATCTATGTTGCCCGGCGTGTGTTTGGCGAATGGCAAGACGGTGTACGCGTTTCGGCGGACGACTGGAAGATTCCCGCCTGTCCGGTGAACGGCCCGATCATTCGGGCGCGAGACGACACCGTCGTGGTTGCCTGGTTCACAGCAGCAAACGATCAGACCATGGTCAAGGCCGCCTGGTCGGCAGACGGCGGTCAAACGTTTGGCGAACCCATCGTTGTCAACGAAGAAGCAACCCTCGGCCACATCGGCATGGAGATGATGGATGATGGCAGCGTCGTCGTCGTCTGGCACCGGCGAGAGCAAAATGGCAAAGCCAGCCTCGTCGCGAGACGAGTCGCTGCTGACAGACGAACAAGCGATGTCTCCTCGATTGCAGAAGCAGCGAATGTCTTTGCGTTCAGCGTCCCGCAGATCGCAAAGTCCAATGACGATCCGGTGTTTGTCTGGACGAACGCAGTGAACGACACGTTGTCCATTGAGTCGATACAGGTTCCGCTCGACTCATTCGTGTTAAATCGGTAATTCACGATATGTCCGACACAGAGCAACTGTCCAGGGTTCTCAATGACCATAAGGTCACCGGCACGCTGGTCGTTGAGTCTCTGATGGGCGAACGAACATTCATACACAATCCGGGTCGGGCATCGATTGCCTATTCCCCTGCATCCACCTTTAAGATCCCTAACTCACTCCTCGCGCTGGGCTTTGGAGTAGTTGATCCCAAATCGTCGGAATTCGAATGGGATGGGGAAGACAAAGGAATTGCCCATTGGAACCAGAACCAGACGCTCGAATCTGCGTTTCGGGTGTCCTGCGTCTGGTGCTACCAGGAAATAGCACGCGAAGTCGGCGCTGCACGTTATCGGGACGCATTGCGCGACCTGAATTACGGCAATCGTGAAATAGGGAATCAGGTTGACATGTTCTGGCTTAATGGCGACCTGACGATTTCGGCTTGGGGCCAAATCGAGTTTTTGCGCAGTTTCTATCGTGAGGAGACCGGGCATAAAGGAGCCGACGTCGATATTGTCAAAGACATCATGCTCGTGGAAAGAACGGATACTTACTCGCTGCACGCCAAGTCAGGCTGGACCGGCGCAGCGCTGCATATAGGCTGGTACGTCGGCTACGTGACAACCGTTGATAATACTTGGCTATTTGCTATGAACATGGATATGGAAGCTGCATCACAGGCGCCGCTACGGCATGATATTACGGTACAGGCCTTGCAGGTGCTGGATATCATCTGAGAACCGCTACCTGGAACGCTGAGAGCCTACTATGAACCTCATGATCACAAAGTGGATACCCTTGTTTTTCTTGCTGCTTGGAATTTCGGCAGCTGCACAGGATTCTTCATCCGGGCAGTACGTTAGCGGCACGCATTACGAGGAACTTAGTCCACGCCAGCCGACGAGTACCAGTGAGGGCGTTGAGGTTGTTGAGATTTTTGCGTACAGCTGCCCCCACTGTAATTCTTTCGAGGCACCGCTGGCTCGCTGGAAAACGGTGCGGGCAGACTACGTGAATTTTGTCCGCATCCATGCGGACTGGGGACATCCGGTTGCTGAACTGCATTCGAGGGCGTATTACACAGCGGAGGCAATCGGTATTCTCGATCAAACGCACCCCGCTTTCTTCAAGGAATTTCACCAACGCGGGAATTACCTAGACACGCGCGAGAAGCTGCAACGATTCTTTGCTCAATTCGATGTCGATGAAGCAACATTCAATAGTACTTTTGACTCCTTCCTGGTGAATTCAAAGGTACAGAAAGGACGCGACCTGATTCGTCGCTATAACGTTGCGCAAACGCCGGCAGTAGTCGTCAATGGTCGTTACGTTACTAAAGGCAACTTGGCTGGCACCTATACAAAATGGTTCGATATAATTGATGAGCTGGCCGCGAGTGAACACACGGCGAGTGAATAACCAGTCACATCAATCCTTCTATTTGCCCGAAAGCGCATAGGCCTGCATCGGCTGTCGGCAATGGTTTTTCTCGGAAGATCGCGCAGAGCTCATTGGTCGCCCTTACTCGAACCCCTGCCGATTTAACCAATAATCAGTGATTTGTGAGTGTCGTCACATAGCGACACCGGACCGAGCACCCGAATGGCAACATTGCTGCTTCCAGATGCATCCAACTACGGTATGTTGCCGTCTATCAGTGTTGCAGAGACACTCAGGTGATTGAGCTAAAAAAACGAATAAGAAATCTAGTCGCTGGCCGGTTCACATCTTCGTCATCAGAGGGGGAGTTGAGTCATTCTCCAGAATCAGCTCGTCCCAGACGATGCGGTGAAACGAACGAGATGTTGCAATCCAGAAATCATTTCGTGCCGACCGAAGAGACGGTGCCCGATCTACGGATGCTGGGCGATCCGTCGAATATGGCGGACCATGGCTACAATCCCTACGAGACCTGGTCCAATTGGCGAAGGAAGCCCTCAGAGGGCGACGACTGAGCGATTGGACTGGCTCGAAGCTCGGAAAAGATGTATATCCTCAGAGCAATATGCCAGTTGGCACACATAGGTTGAAACACCAGATAGACAAAAAGGATCGGAACAATGTCAGTACTGCTTAGGACTTTGATCGCGCTGATGGCGGTGACCGCCGCATCAGTAGCTAATGGAGAGTGGGAATACACTGATAAACAGGATCCCTTCGAAGATTCTGATCGAAGCCTGATATCACCGGCAACTGGTATGTACGAAAATGACGAGGAGCTGGTGATTATCGCTACCTGTCAGTTTGACGGTCTAAATATCCGATTGGGCCATAGCTTTATGGTTGGCGATTCGGACGAGGAAGTTAGAGTTCAGATGCGAGTCGACGAAAACGAAGCGTATGGGCCCGAATACTGGTCATTAACTTCCGATAGCGAAGGCTCGTGGATGCCGATGCGCGATGTGCCGCGTATGATTGCCCAAATGAGGACGGGAACCAGGTTGATCTTTAGAGTAGTTGATCCGGCAGACGGAGAGACGCTCAACCAAGCAGTTAGCCTGTTTGGTTTTAGCGAGGCACTTAAAAAGCTTTCCTGCTATCGAAATCGCAATTAGTACCGATCATCTTCAGCCTCACCGCTTCAAGTGGATCGGATACGCCAGATCCTCTTATTCGACTCAATGCATTTAGAAGTAAAACGCATCGGCAAGCGACGACGATTCAGTAGCTGCCAGCTTGAGAAAGCTTCTCCTATACTTCGACATCATAGTGCTGGCCGCCCTTGGCTAAAGGAATAGATACTTCAGGGCAAATATCATGGCGATAACGTAGGCCGCAAGCGAACACTCGCGAGCGCGACCACTGACAATTTTTATGAGAATGTAGCTGATAAACCCCAAGCCAATCCCTTCTGCGATAGAGAATGATAGCGGCATGGTGATTGCGGTGATGACCGCCGGCGCGCTTTCAGTGACGTCACTCCAGTTCACGCTGGCCAGACTCTGCGCCATTATTGCTGCGACGAATAACAATGCACTCGCGGTCGCGTATGGCGGCACACTTTGCGCGAGTGGCGCAAAGAACAGGCAACCCAGAAACAGGACACCGCAGACGACGGCGGTCAACCCTGTCCTGCCGCCTGCCTCAACCCCCGCGGCACTCTCAATATAACTTGTTGTCGAGGATGTGCCTGCAACTGCACCAACGACGGTTGCTGTCGAGTCTGATAGCAGTGCTTTGCGCAACCTTGGTAGATTACCGTCGCTGTCGAGGAGCCTCGCCCGTGATGCGACCCCGACCAGGGTGCCTGCAGTATCGAAAACGTCGACAATTAACATTGACAGGATCACCGTAACCATAGACCACTGCAATGCGGCCAGGATATCGAGTTGCAGGAATACCGGAGCCATGGATGGCGGCATTGCAACGAAGCCATTGAATTCGACGTCACCGAATACCCAGCCAACAGCTGTTGCCGCAAGGATTCCGGTTATGATGGCGCCACGAAATCGATGTGCTGACAAGGCAACGATGGCGACAAACCCGGCGATGCATATCATGGGTTCTAAGCTGATGATATCGCCGAGGGCTACAAGCGTGACCGCATCGTCGACGACGATGCCGGCGTTTTTCAAAGCTATAAACCCCAAGAACATGCCGATACCGGACGCGATGCCGAGTTTTAAATCTCGTGGAATCGCGTTAACGAGCCATTCTCGCACTGGCAGCAGACTCAATACGACAAAAATGACCCCTGAAACAAAAACAGCGCCTAACGCGGTTTGCCACGTGTGACCCATGCCGAGTACTACACCAAACGTAAAAAATGCGTTTTGACCCATGCCGGGCGCCTGGCCAATCGGATAGTTAGCATGGATTCCCATTACAAGCGTGCCAACTGCAGCTGCTATGCAGGTCGCAACGAAGACAGCGTCGAAGTCCATACCGGCATCGGAAAGAATGCCCGGATTCACAATCGTTATATACGCCATTGCCAGGAACGTGGTAATTCCCGCCGTAGACTCGGCACGAACGTTCGTGCCGTGCTCATCGAGCTTGAAATACCGGTCTAGCAAGGTCACTAATCGACTACCCGTCAAACTCTGCGATGTCCTTCCAGTCAGTATGCTTTATTTCCTCATTGCCCCGCCGCTTTCGGTCATTAGCGGCCTGTCAGGGCATTGTAGCTCAGTAGTCAGTTTCGGGGCTAAAGCAGATGGTCACCATCCGATACAAGTGGCTCCTTGGAGATGCTCTGCTAACGGTTTTGTTCGTCTCTATCGATTAGTAAGTATATATCGACCGAGACGTCCGCTTTGCGTGCTTTCAATGCCCGCAAACGAAGAAGGCTGTCCGATGGACAGCCTTTTATCGTTTGGAGCGGGCGAACGGGTTCGAACCGTCGACCTCAACCTTGGCAAGGTTGCGCTCTACCAACTGAGCTACGCCCGCATGACGCCTCCCATTTTGCAGGGAGGGCCGAGATTTTAGCCCCTCCCGGCTACCTGTCAAGGACATCAGGGCTTTCCACCCTCTCCAGACGGTAAGAGGTCCCTGCCCAAACGTACCCAGACTGATCGGCGAGCGCTACCTGAAGAGCGGCTTACTCAGAATTATTGTAGCTTCAGCCCTGCATCTTGGGTGCTCAGGCACCAGGTCCTCGAGCGCCACGAGCCATAGCCGGAACTGCTAACGCTAGGTGAGTCCTTGGATTGAGGGATGTCAGGTATAGTCCACCATCGAGGGCCAAGCCGCCCGCAGGTAGATTATCATCGAATATAGTGTCATGACGGCCGCAATCAGCAGCAGGTAGTAGCCAATATTGTAGAGGTTCAGACCTAACAGAGGCTGCTGGAAGACCATGAAGGCAATTCCAAACATCTGGAAGGTCGTCTTCAGCTTTCCCGCCATACCGACCCTAACCATGGAGCCTTCGCCGAGCCCCGCCATCCACTCGCGTAAGGCGGATACGGTGATTTCACGTCCGATAATGACCGCGGCTATAATTGCTACCTCGTAACGGCCGTCGGTGTGAGCCAGGAGAACCAGGCTAGTCGCGACCATGAGCTTGTCTGCTACCGGATCGAGGAACTCGCCGAACTTCGATATCTGGTTCCATCGTCGCGCAAGGTAACCATCAAACAGGTCCGTAATAGCTGCCAAGCCGAATAATAGTCCAGCCAACGGGCGTGCAAAGTTATCACCCTCGTAGCGAATGTCGCTGAAGAAGCACCACACGACCAGTGGAATCGCGCCAATGCGAATCCAGGTCAGAATATTTGGAATACTTGCCTTCAAGAACTGCCGTCCAAATGCAGAGTGTTATAGATTTTTTCGGCCAGCGCACGACTGATACCCCGCACCTTTACGAGGTCGTCAATTCCGGCGCCACGCACGCCCTGTAAACCCCCAAATTGTTTTAGGAGCTCCCGCCGTCGTTTGGGCCCAAGCCCAGGAATCTCCTCCAGCTGCGACGTTTTTCTCGCTTTAGCGCGCCGCTGCCGATGACCGGTTATCGCAAATCGATGCGCTTCATCCCTGAGTTGCTGGATCAGATGCAGCGCTGGCGAATCTGATGGCAGTATAGTAGGCGTGCTTCGGCCTGCCAAGAAGAGCTGCTCCATGCCGGGCCGACGTGAACGGCCCTTCGCGACTGCGACCACCTGCAGCCAGTCTAGCTCGAGTTCATCCATGATAGTCAGCGCTTCTGCGAGCTGGCCCTTGCCGCCGTCGATGAAAAGGATATCGGGTATTGCTACCTCGCCACTCTTCACCCGTTTGTAGCGACGTTTGAGCACTTCTGCCATCGCCTCGTAGTCGTCACCGGCCGATTTCGGATTCAGGTTAAAGCGGCGATAGTCACTCTTTAGTGGACCAGCCTGGTTGAAAACGACGCAGGATCCGACCGTTGCTTCCCCAGAGGTGTGACTGACATCGAAACATTCCAGACGCTCCGGCGGCGCGCCCAAGTTCAGTAAATCCCCTAATGCGGCAAACTGTTTTTGTAACGTCGCATTGCTTGCCACCCGCAGTTTCACGCCCTGATCAGCATTGGTTCGGGCCAATTGCAGCCAGCGAAAGCGGTCGCCACGTACCTGATTCTTGATCCGCACTTTGTGCCCGGATCGTTCTGTGAACCCTGCTTCGAGCAACTCGCGATCATCGATGATTGCATCGACGACAATCTCCGCAGGTGCTGCCTTCTTTAGGTAGTACTGGGGCAGGAAACCGGATAGAACCTGTGCCTCTGTCGCATCACCACCGACGCGTGGAAAGTAGTTCCTACTGCCCAGTATCTTGCCGCCCCGGATATAGAGAATCGTGACGCAATGGACACCGGGTAACTGGGCAGTCGCAATGACATCTAGATCAACAGCCGTCCCTCGGGTAACCAGCTGTTCGGCCTCAACCTTCTTGAAGCGCGCAATTTGGTCTCGAAAGCGCGCCGCCTGTTCATAGTCCTGTCCTTCCGAGGCGGCTTCCATGCGTTTGACCATTGCGTCGATCACGTTCCTATTGCGACCCTCAAGGAATAGGATCGCCGCATTAATATCCTCCCGATAGTCGGCCTCATCTACGTAACCTACACAGGGCGCAGTACACCGTTTGATCTGGTATTGGAGGCACGGCCGCGTACGATTACGAAAGTAGGTGTCCGGACATTGGCGGATCAAAAACAGTTTCTGCAGCTCATTAAGCGTCTTACGGACGGCACTGGTGCTGGGATAGGGTCCAAAGTAACGACCCTTCCCTTTTCGTGCACCTCTGTGGAAACGCAGGCGTGGAAATTTATGATCCGTCGACACGTAAATGTAGGGGTAGCTCTTGTCATCCCGGAGTAGGACGTTAAAACGCGGTTTGTGCTCCTTGATCTGGTTGTATTCAAGGATCAGCGCTTCGTTTTCCGTATTGGTCACGGTGATTTCGACGGCTTTGACCAGCTGCATCATCGCCGCAGTTTTGGCATCAGTATGTGAGCGCTGGAAGTAACTCGTTACACGCTTTTTCAATGAGCGAGCTTTGCCAACAT
>JAQWSV010000001.1 GCA_029243005.1 Woeseiaceae bacterium | reverse complement strand
CGCTACACCATTACTTGCACCAAACCACTGCAGAAGCACGTCACCTGATCGAGCGCGCGCTGGAAAAAGTTATCGCAGCCGAAAACATCTCCTTATAAGCGCATCCAGCACGAAACAATTCGTTACAAAATTGTCTAACCTTTGTCTAGATTATACCTTGACCTCTTTTGCACTGCTGTTACCCTAATCGCCTTACTAAATCGGGCTAGCCAATGTTGCTGGCCGATACAGAAAGTCGACTACGGAGTTCCAGCACCATGCATAGAGTTAGTGAAAGTAAAGAAGTAGATACGGCGTCCCGCCGTAGTTTTATCAAGTCAGTCGGCAATGCTGCAGCCCTGTCTGCAATCGGCATAACCGTGATGGACTCACTTTCCGCAGACCTCCAAAGAGTGAGTCAAAGCGACCCGACAGCCGTTGCATTGAAGTACGTGCATGATGCATCCACCGTTCCCGCTTCTCTACGCCCACAAACGGATCGCTATTGCAACAACTGTGCCCTCTACGTCGGCGGCAAAGATGACGAATGGGCCGGTTGCTCTATCTTCCCCGGCAAATCGGTTGCGGGTAAAGGCTGGTGCAACGTCTGGGTCCGTAAGCAGGAGTCCTGAGTTTACTAGGAGTTAACCATGCAACCCTATCTACTTGCTTTCGCCCTTATTCTAACTTTTCTGTTTCTCTACCCAGGGTTTCTTCTACGCAAGCTCTCGCGCCAGCGTACGAGAGTAGAAGTAAGAGAACGTGCCAACAGGCAGAAGGACTATTACAACCGAGGCAATGTGCCTGACGATCGATGTTAACCATTGGTCAATGAGCGGCCACCGGTCATTTCCATCCGGTCCTCTTTTACAAATCAGGCAGGAGAAAAACGCTATGTACCATCCATTGACACGTATATTCGCACCGATTTTTATGCTCGTTTTAGTCGCAGCTTTCACGGTCGTAACCGCTACCATCGATACCACCAATCGCTTGCCCTTTAGTGTAGCAGCCATTCCGATAGTAGTTGCGGAGGCTGGTTAATTGCCAATAGTAAACATCAATCAGATCGCCGCAGAAAGTCGCAACTAGTACTTTTCGTGGTTGAGTTATCGTCATTTCGTCCTAAGGCCAACGTAGCCATCGTTGGCGCATCTGGAGGTATTGGCAGGGCCTTATGTCATACACTTGCCAGTTGCAATGCAGTACAGACAGTGCACGCATTATCACGAACACACGTTAGCTTCAGTGACCATGCTATCCGCTCAACCCATATAGATTTACAAGAAGAAAGCAGCATCGCGTATGCCTCACAGCAACTATGTAAGGCAGGAGAACTCGATATCGTGATTGTAACGACGGGCATGCTCCACCAGGGTGACCTGCAGCCGGAAAGATCAATGCGCGAGATCGATGGTGCTAACATGCTTGATATTCTGCGGGTGAACACTGTGGGGCCAGCGCTGGTAGCAAAACACTTCTTGCCGATAATGCGCCGCAAAGAAAAGAGTGTGTTCGCCGCCTTGAGCGCTCGTGTCGGAAGTATCCGTGATAACCGGCTGGGCGGCTGGGTTTCCTATCGCGCCTCCAAGGCGGCTCTGAATATGACAATAAAGACACTTGCCATCGAACATGCCAGGCGCTGCCCCGACGCTGCTGTGGTTGCGCTTCATCCGGGTACCGTTGCAACCGCTTTATCCGAGCCCTTCCGATCGCGAGTGCGACCAAACGATCTTTTCGGGCCGGACACGTCCGCAGCTCACTTGTTGCGGGTCATCGATAATCTGACTCACACCGATACCGGCGCATTTCTTGCGTGGGATGGGAGTCGGATTCCTTATTGATCGACCGTGTATCGGTGGGGTTCGAAGTCCGGTGCGAAAAACGCAGGTTCTACCGTTTTCAACGCACCCTATGACATTTTGTGCTGGCGGCCCGACCCAAGCAGTAATCAGAAGTTAGTCTGTACCGACAAGGTAAGACGCCGGTAGCGACTGCTACAGGAATCCTGGATCAGCGCCAGCGAGCCGTCGATTGTACTGCCGTCGAAGCGCTGCCGTGTCCGGCAGCGACTTGCGTCGAGGGTATTGTCGGATTCGAGTCGGAAGGTCCAATCGTCGAACCAGACTTTCTGAACGAACGCATTCAGGCGGTTGGGCGGATCATTACGGGTGATGGTGACGATATCGATGTCGTAGTAACCGCCGAGAAACGGGTAGTTATAGTCGAACCCATAGCTGAAACCATGCTCAGCCATATCATGGCGAAACTCCAGCTTGGCTCTTCCTCGCTCATCGATGCGTTGCTTGGTGCCGAGAAAAGGATCAGTTATTTCGGAATCGTACAAGTCTAACGTGGCAGTGACTACGGCACTGGGAAGATTCAGAGGGGTCAGGCGCAAGCTAGCCTGATTCGACCAGGCCCAGGTCCTTGCTGGCCCCACGTTGCCCATCGCTGACAGAGGCTCGCTGGGGTCGGTCGTCGCGTTGATTCGGCCAATATGGTTGTCGATTTCCGCATAAGTGAACTTGCTGGAGAGCACCCCGCCGTCGTCGGGCAGGCGGTACTCCACTTCAACATCATAGTACCAGCTCGTCTCGGGTTCGATCTCCGGATTTCCAGCCAATATATCTCGGTCGCGATCTTCTTCATTGGTTGTGGTCGCAAATAATGAAAATGGGAGCTGTTCCACGTAACGCTGCACCGTGGCACGAATCTGAAATGCTTCGGTAATGTTGTATCGGTAATCCATTGAAGGTCGCCAATACTGAAAATCACGAACCTTGTTCACCGTCCCTGATTGGGAAATCTCTGAAATCTCGTAAACCACACTGCTTTCTAAAGAACTGTGCTCGCTGAGCACCCAGTTGTGAAACAGGAAGCCCTCGTAGCGAATTTCCTGTACACGCATACCCAAATTGGAGGAAGACGGCACGGGCGGCAGTCCACCATAGTTCTCTGAGGGCGGCTCGGTGCCCGATGCACTGCCAAGAAGCAGGCTGGAATCCACTTGAGTATCGGCACGCTCCAGACCTACGCGCATTGACTGATTCGAGGTCAGGGGGAAATTGTAGTTGCCCTGGACAATAAATTCTCCGCGCTCCAGCATGGAGTCGATGAACAACTCCTTGCTCAAGGGTTCGGCAGCCGGATCAGCTTCGAATCGTTCACGAACGGAGTCACGAATCTTGTTATTGGCGAGTAACAGCAGAGACAGGCGCGAACCACTGTCGAAGCTGAACTCGTAGTCACCGCCGACCTCCCAGTTACTTTGCTCATTGTCTACCAGTTCCTTTTCGACGCTCTTTATCGCACTGACGTCGGTGAAATCGACAAAATCGCGTCGGATTGGTCGAGGATAGCTACCTTCTCTGTACTGCAGATTAAGTTGCGTACGGTGTCGTTCGCTCTTGTAACCTAGGTTGGTCGAAAAGGTGAATACATCCTGATCGCGAATATTGGTTTCAAACAGGGTGCCAAGTTGCTCGCCGTTTGGGTTTAGGCGCACTTCACGATAGTCACGATTCTCGTAGTTGGGGCGCAAATCAAGGTTGACGAGGGCCGTCAAATTGCCAGTCTGATTCGCCCAGCCTACAGAGCCGCCGGTTTCAAATGTGTCGTCATGATTGAGACGGTTGACGAGTTTGAGCGTCGTGGTGGAACGGGATTGTGCGGCGGCTAAAACAATATTGATCACTTCACTGGCGCCACGAACATTGAGTGCACCGGAGGTATCGCGAATGATCTCGATACGTTGCACTTCATTGGCGGGAATACGGCTAAGCTGACCCTTAGTGGAGTTACTCTTGCCAGCAACACGCTGACCATTGATCAGCAAATTGCCGCCAGTACCCAGCCCGCGATCACCCAACGCCGCGCCGATGTTGTTGAGATCAAGACCGGGAATACGTTCCAACATGTCATTGGCTGTCACCAGGTTGTACTGAGCGAAAAAATCGGCGTCATAGATCACCGTTGAATCAGCATTAGGCGTCGTAGATTGTGGAACCACGGCGGTGCCGGCTGCAGACTCGGCATCGGCTTCCTGGCCGAGGCTCAGTGGCGCTGTCAGAAGCGCAAGCATGGCAATCATTGTCCGACTCATGGAGCTTAACTTTAATGAGTAAATTGGTGCCTAGGGGCGGAATCGAACCACCGCCACGCGGATTTTCAGTCCACAGCTCGTTATAACTAGTCGCTGCTTACCGGGATTGCCTTCAGGACCTCGCGGAGCAGACCCCAGCGATCGAAGCCCTGGCCGCCGTAGTCCAGCCCGCGCCTTACAATGACTGTGTCATGGGTTGGTACCACGATAACGTACTGGCCGCGATTGCCTGATGTCGAAAACGCCGACTTCGGCACGTCGTTACGATCGTCCGGTACCAGCCAGAACTGGCCTCCATAGTTGTTGCCATTGATTGCTGAGGCAGGCGCCGGCTCGGTCACGAAGTCGATCCAGTCTTCCGACAGCAATCGTTCGCCGTCCCACACACCACCTTGCAGATAAAGAAGACCGATGCGTGCAAGGTCGCGTGCATTAGTGTAGATCTGGCTGCTCAGGATGAAGTCGCCGAAGCGATCGGTGCCCGCGAGCGTATTGCGCATGCCGATCTTGTCAAACAACCGGCGGCGCGGAAACTCGGCATAGGCCTCGTCACCGAGGATCTTTCGCATCGCGATAACAGCCAGCAGCGTGTCGTAATTCTCATAATCCCAGTAGGTGCCCGGTTCGCGAATCAGCCCACGGCTCCTGGCTCTCTCATTGGAGCTGGCGGCGGCCCAGTAGGAGAGACCCGAACCTGTCGCAGCATACATGCTCGGGCCACTACCGTCTGTCGGGTATAGGCCGGTCGACATGTGGAGCACATGACGCAGGGTGATAGCATGACGCGGGTCCATCTCGCGGTTCTGCACGGGCGGCAGCCAATCCAGCCCCAGCGGTTCATCAAGCGACATGCGGCCCTCATCGACCAGCATGCCGACCAGGGTTGCCGTGATGCTCTTGGCCGTCGACCAGGTGCGGGTGCGGGTGTGCCTGTCCACGCCGTCGGCGTAGCGTTCGTGGATAATGTCACCTTTATAGATCACCATCAGGCTCAGCGTGTCCTGTTCCGGGTTCGACCGGTTAAAGGTCCACTCACTAGCCACCTCCAGTGCCCGGGTATCGACCTCAGGGGGCAACAGCTTGTCCTCGACGAGATCGCCGTTCGGCCAGGGTGTTGTTGCCGGGTCCATCTCCGGATAGGGCAAGTCTAGGGTCGGCAGGCTGTCAACATCGTCAAAATCCTGGTCCGGCGACAAGAGCACGCAGCTAATACCTTCCCGGAATGCCGCACGCATGACCGGGCCTGAATTGCCACCGCCAACAGCGATCGTCCGGTCTTCGGTGTCAACAACGTAGTCACCACCCCGGGCGGAGCCGACTGGTTCGGCAATGATATTAAGTTCCTGATCGAAAACCTGCTCGAGTGTGCGGTTCGACGTAAACAGGCCGTTGCAGGTAATGAGTGCCTGCGCGCCATTGCGAATCATGATGCGGTTGGCCTGGAAATAATCGAAGTCGCCGGCCTGCTGGGCAGAGGCCTGAGACAGCGATAACAGCAGCACCAGGAGTAAACGGAGACAGATTTTCATTGGGAAGATCCTCACACGGGCCGGTAGCTGGATATAATACAGACTGGGATCGGCGGAGTGTATCTGTCTGCCACAGGGGAATGGATGACATCATGACCATGACAGGTTTTTTTCAGAATCGCGACCGTGTGTTTGCACTGGTCCTGATCGTCCTGGCATCTATCTTCTATGCCCTGATCGGCGATATGGAGGAACCGTATTCTCCCGGGGCGCTGGCGGCCTCTACCTATCCGCGACTGATCCTGGCATGCATCATTGGCTTATCCTGCATGCTGATCATCCAGCCCGTGTCCAGCGAGCAGCAAACCACCATCATCCCATGGAAAGGCCTCGCGGTGATCCTGCTGGCGGCGGGCTATATCTTCCTGATTGAACGGGTCGGATTTTTCGTGCTCACACCAGTGTTCCTGTTGCTTGTTCCACTGGTGGTCGGATATCGACATTACGTGGCGACCGCGGCCAGTGCCATCCTGGTAACCGCAGGCCTGTACGCTGTGTTCGTCCTTGTCCTGAATATTCCCCTGCCTGCCGGCCTGCTCGGAGATTAGAACTTGCTGGATAACTTGGCACTCGGATTTTCTGCCATCGCCCACCTGCCCGTTCTGGCCGCCATCTTTGCCGGCGTACTGATCGGTATTTTGTGCGGCGTCCTGCCGGGACTGAGCGCCTCCACGGCCGTGGCCCTGATGGTACCTTTTACCTTCGGTATGGACCCGGTGGTCGCGGTGCTCCTGCTGGTCTCTGTCTACATGGCCGGGGAATACGGCGGATCGATTACCGCGATTGCCATCGGTACACCCGGCACACCGGCAGCCGCGGCAACCATGCTGGATGGCTATGAACTGACCAAACAGGGTAAGCCCGGCCTGGCGCTGACCACCTCGGTGGTGGCCTCAAGTATCGGCGGCATGGTGGGCGTCATGGCGCTGTTTGCCTTTTCCGAGCCACTGGCCCGCGTCGCCTTGTCGTTCGGGGCGCCGGAATACTTCTCGCTCGCCGTCTTTGGATTGACCATCATCGCCAGCCTGTCCAGCAAAAACCTACTCAAGGGTCTCTTGATTTTGTTCCTCGGCCTGTTACTGACAACGATTGGACTGGACGGATTTACCGGCGAGGACAGGTTTACCTTTGGTATTCCCAAACTCATGGATGGCATCAGTATCATCCCTGCGCTGATTGGCTTGTTCGCCATGAGTTCCGTCTTCTACGGCGCCGAGGATGAACTGCATCGCTCGGAGCGGGTCTCACTTTCCTTCGCCATGCCGCGGCTGCGGGAGCTGCTCCGATTGTGGAAGGTTTACCTGCATTCGTCGCTGCTGGGTTCTGTCATCGGCGTCCTGCCTGGGGCCGGGGCCACGATTGCCTCGTTTATCTGCTACAACGAAGTGCGGCGTTTTTCCCGAAACAAGGACCGCTTCGGCACCGGCTGCCTGGAGGGCGTGGCCGCCCCTGAAGCGGGCAACAATGCAGTTGTCGGCGGCTCCCTGGTGCCACTGCTGACGCTCGGCATACCCGGCTCAGCTACGGCCGCCGTCCTGCTCGGGGCACTGATGCTGCATAACGTCCAGCCGGGGCCCCTGCTCTTCCAGTCCAATGGCGAGATCGTGTACGCCATATTCGCCGGGCTGCTGGTGGCCTGCGTGGCACAACTGTTTTTCGGGCTGATCGGAGTTCCCCTGTGGATCAAGGTGATATCCGCCCCCCGCCCGCTGTTACTCTCGGTCATCGCGGTCGTCTCAGTGGTGGGCGCATATGGTTACAACAACAGCATCGTCGACGTGTGGGTGATGTTCGGGTTCGGGTTGCTCGGTTACACGCTCAAGAAACTGGACTTCCCGGTCACGCCTATTATTCTGGCACTGGTACTGGGCGGTATACTCGAGGAAAACCTCCGGCGTGCGCTAATCGTATCCGGAGGTGACTACGCGATATTCGTGACACAGCCCATTAGCGCCATGTTGCTGTTAATGGCGGCAATCTCTTTGCTGAGTCCGTATATGCTGAACAGGTTGTCCCGACCCGGGCCAGAGAAAAAAACCAGGTAATCATGTCGAAGACCTGCGCTGCTGCCGGCCGTGCGGGAAAGGCGAACAGAGTGTAAATAAAGTATGGCAATCCAGAAAAACCGTTATGCCGATGTGCCCGACGACTCGCAGATCACGGCCGAAGCAGCGGAATTTATCGAGCAAGTTCGCTATGAAGACATTCCATCCGACGCGCTCGCCATCGGACGCCGCTGCGTGCTGGACGGTATGGGTTTGCAAGCGGCGGGCCTCGACCATGAGACCACTGTCCTGCTGGCGCAGTCAGCCGCCGACCAGGGCGGCAGGGAAGATGCCCTGCTCTTGGGACACGGCGACAAAAAGGTACCTGCGGCCATGGCGGGCCGCGTGCTGGGGACCGCCGGGCATGCCCATGACTGGGACGATTCCCAGGTCAGCATCGATCCAGATCACGTATACGGCTTGCTGACACACCCAACCATCCCCCCACTGACAGCCTCCCTGGTTATTCCCCAGGCGCGCGGCGGCGTGACCGGTAAGGAATTCATGCTGGCCTTCCTTACCGGCTTCGAGGTGGAGTGCAAAATCTCCGAATGGATGTTTCCGCAACACTACAAACAGGGTTTTCATTCCAGTGGCACCGTCGGCACTTTCGGTGCCTACGTTGCGGCCGCCAAGCTGCTAGGGCTCGATGGTCACAAACTGCGCCACGGGCTGGGACTGACTGCCAGTTTCGCCTCCGGTATTCGCTGCAACTTCGGGACCATGACCAAACCCCTTCATGTCGGGCGGGCCGCCGAGAATGGCATCACCGCGGCCCTGCTCGCAGAACAGGGTTATACAGCCGACAAAAACGCCCTTGATGGGCCGTGGGGTTACTTTGCCGTGCAAGGCGGCGGCATCAGCGCGGATAAACTGGCCTGCCAGGGCTTCGGTGACCCCTGGTCCATCATCAACCCCGGCGTGAGCATCAAGCCCTATCCGTGCGGCGTGCTCACCCACCCGACCATCGACCTGATGCTGAAGCTCGTCACCGAGCATGACATTCAGCCCGATGACATAGAACACGTCGTGGTCAGTGCAGGCTCCAATATCCTGAATCCCATCCGCTATCCCATTGCCGGGAATCACCTGGAAGCGAAGTTCTCTCTACAGGCGGTACTTTCGATGGTCGCCCTTGCACGCAAGGCGGGGAAAGTCGAATTCCGGGACGAGTTTGTCCAGTCCGAAGCGATGCAGGCTATGCAAAAACGGATGGAGACCCGCTTCGATCCGGATATCGAGGCACTGGGCTTTGATAAAATGCGCTCCCGTGTTGAGATCCAGCTCAAGCACGGTGAGGCGATCAGCGGTGACGCTAACGAGCGCTACCGCGGCGGCCCCGAGAATCCGCTTACGGATAACGAACTCAAGGACAAGGTCCGCAGTTGCTGCGAGGGAGTACTCGCGGCGGGGGATACCGAAAGGCTGATCAATGCGGCCCTCGGGGTCACCGAGATAGACGATGCCGCGGCGTTGGCAGGCCATCTCCGTGTCAACCTGTGAGGCAGAGGTAACCATGAATCGCAAGACGCTGTTACTCGGCATCGTATTCCTCGCCGGCGCGGCAATGACTGGCCCCGTGCTGGCCGACTATCCGGAAAAACCCGTGACCCTGATCTGCTGGTCCAGCGCCGGTTCGGGCCATGATCTGATGGCGCGCATGATTGCCAAGGTGGGTGAGAAATATCTCGGCGAACCTATTGTAGTGGTCAACAAACAGGGCGGCTCGGGCAGGGTGGCGATGAGCTATGTACTCAACCAGCGACCGGACGGTCACGTGCTCATGACCAACACCCGCAGCATGACCCTGCGGTTCGGAGAAGCCAATGCGCGTTTCTCGATCGATGATTTTCGCTACATCGGCCGCGTTGTCAGTGATCCGTTCGTCATTGTTGTCAATGAAGACAGTCCGTTCCAAACCATCGACGAACTATTCGAGCATGTCCGTGCCAACCCCAATGAGGTCACGATCGGCGGCTACAGCACCAAGTCGGTTGATGAAAGTCTGGTCGAGGAACTGGAGGCGGCGGCCGAAATCGAGTTGAACTACATTCCCTATCGCGGCGGCAAGGAACCGGTGGTGGCCGTACTGGGCGGACATATCGAAGTAGCGCTTGCGAATCCCAGCGAAATGATCACCAACTACCAGGCAGGCAACTTGCGCGTTCTAGCCCTGGCATCGAAAGAGCGCTTTCAGCCATTCCAGGACGTGCCAACCCTGACGGAGCAAGGCTACCCCGTGGCGCCAGACTACTGGCGAGGCATCATGGCGGCCAAGGACGTGCCGGATGCCGTCGTGGACAAATGGAGTGTGGTACTGGAACAGGTCGTTGCGGATCCGGAATTTCAGGCGTTTCTCGACAACGCCAACATGTATGACGGCTACCTGCCGAGTGAAGCGTTTGCGGAACTGGTGAGGCGGCAGTCTGGTCCGTAATCCGGTCCGCTGAGAGCACGGAAGGATCGTTTGATATTCGAGGATCCTTAGGTCAGTTAGTTCGTCGGGACAATTGGCAGCACAATATGTGATGGTCGATCGGCGGAATGCATGATCGAATTTTCCGCAATTCGCTGGTTACGATGCCGACCCAGCGGTTCACCGGTATTCGGGTTGATATCAAAACGAGGAAAATTGCTGCTCGAGATATCCACCCGGATGCGATGGCCTTTCTTGAAGACGTTAGCCGTCGGGAAAGGTGTTATTTGAATTTCATAGATCTCAAACGCCTCCATGAGGACTTGCTGATCCGGGCGCTCCCGGTAGCGGGCACGAATGATGCCATCCGTAATATTCATCTCAAAACCAGTCGGGAAATCCGCCGACGGTGGATAAACATCGACCAGCTTCGCTGTGAAGTCAGTATCCGGCGCTGAAGACGAAACATGAAGATTGACCACGACAGGGCCGACGACACTGACGTCGTTTTCGAGCGGCGCTGTTTGAAACACGACGACGTCGCTTCTGGACTTCAGCGGCAGATAAGGCGGTTCGGCGCCGAATACTTCGACCGAAGTCCTTTGATCGTAGGCGCCGGGCTCGAAAACCGGGCTTGTACTCGAAAAAGCACCGCCTATCGTCGGTACGGGATTATCCGGATCGGATAGATAGGTCGTCGCGGCATTCTCACTGACAGGTTTGTCGGTGCTTAATATCCCATCCTCGTGAAAGTACCAAGGCACGGATTCGGTATCGGGTAGCGGCCACTCGCTCGCCTCGCGCCACTCACCGCCATGATAGAGCCTGCCATTTCCATCCTTGTGCCCGTCACCAGTTCCCATGAGGAAAGCTTGCACGGGTGCCATCGGTTCACCGCGCTTACCCTTCAGTATCCGGTCGAACCAGCGGAGATGGAACTCGTGATGGAAATCCTGAATGGCAGCATCGGTACCGAATTCGACGTCGCCCGCATAACTTAGTGTATTCGCTCCGTGTGTCCACGGTCCCATAATCAGGTGGACGTCCGAATCCAGGCGTCGGCTCAGCTCATTGTAATTTTGAACGGTGCCTCCGGCATAGGAGTCATACCAGCCAGAAATCAACAACATCGGGATGTCAGCAGTCTGGTCATAGTACTCGGCCCAGTTAACGTCCAGGTGCTTCCAGTAATCGTCATAGTCTCCATGGGTCATCATTTCGAGAATATAGTCTTCGAAATTCGGCGATACCGAGAGTGGATTGAGACCCTTCCTGATGGGCATGGCAGTCAACCAGTGATTGACCGAATCGAGGTCCAGCATTTTCCTGACGACCGGATCATCGGTTTCGGCGGCGAGTTGTCGAAAGGCCCAGGTGAACTGCTGAATTTCGAACGCACCATGGTTTCTGACTTTGTGATCCCAGCCGTTCGACATACCACCCATGTTGACGACGATCGTTTTGAGCGCCGGCGGCCGGAGCTTAGCGGCATTAGCCTGAACGTGTGCCCCGTAGGACGTGCCCCACATGCCGACGTCACCGTTTCCAAAAGAAAGTTCGCTGAGATGCGCGATCGTATCGAAGCCATCCTGACCTTCGCCAATGTACTTGGTGAAATCGCCTTCGGATGCATATCGCCCGCGATGATCCTGCAGAACGACGACGTAGCCGTTTTTGGCAAAGAACTCGGCTGACTGCACGGTTCGATCACGGTTTTTGTCATAGGGCGTGCGTTGCAAAAGAATAGGGAGTTGATCGTCCACGGGTGCCCCGAACCGCGTCGGTCGATAGATGTCTGTGGCGAGATTGACTCCATCCCGCATCGGCAACATCAGGTTGGTTTGCGTTTTTTCTACTCCGAACTCAAATTCGCTTTGGGCATACGAATTGCTCGTAGCCAGTAGCGACAAAAAGAATGGAATTGCGGCTCTTGCGATTCTCACCGGCGTTACTCCCAGACTCAGAATTGTTCTAACGTTACCAATGTTGCACTTTTTATGCGTGGCGGGCCAGCGTTTTAAGGCACAACAGGGGCGGGCCAGAATCGCGTAGCAATCGGCGTTAAACCACGATTTCTACTTAGAATCTCAACGTATAACCGAGTTTTGCAGTGAGTTGTGTGGACCGTGAAACGAAGCTGCGGGATTCGTCTGGGTCGACAAAATCACGATTGAATACCAGCAGGAATTCCCGACCCGCGACGGGGATCCAGCGCATGATGCTGTTGATCGCGAGGCTGTCCGATACATTGTCGTACTGGGCGAAGTTCTCCCAGTACCAGGTCGCCGTGAAAGCGATATCAGCGCGCAGCGAATAGAGCGTGTTCCTGAAGTTGCCATACGGTAACTCCATTTTGTTCAACGTGTATCCGGTTGCCATCTTCAGGTGTTTGTTCGGTCGCCAGATGAAGTTCAGCCCTGTGGTTCTGCCATTGCCGTCATAGAAACTACCGTTGCACAAATAGCCTGATACACGCAGCACTCGATGTTGGCCGGTGCCACCGCGCATGCAGTAGCGATTCCAGGCGTAACTGCCGGGCGGGATAATCACACCGTCGGCTATTTCGAACGGCTCGCTGAGATCCTCTCGATAGAATGTCCCGAATAATTTAACGTCGTCGCCACTGTGATTCTCAAGCGATAGAAAATCGACCGATATGATCTGCCGGTCAAACTGACCGTCCAGCCGGTCGACGCGCTGAATCTTCGCTTCTGATGAAATTACGCGAAATTTACTGCTTTGCGGGCGCCAGCGGAAGCCGCCCTTGGCGAACCAGCTGCCAACCCCGGACTGGCTGACGAAGCCCAGGGCCGGATTGAAGTTATCTTCGATGCGGCGGTAATTGACCTCACCCCACCAACCCTCGGTATTCGGCGCACTCAGACTGAACCCCGCCGCAGCGTCGTCACCGTCGAGGCCGTCTGTGCGCGTTTGCTGGTACCAGAGGGAACCGACCAGCGTCTTGCCGCTGGCGAGCCGGGTATTCAGGTAGCGAAAATCCATGCCAATGAGCGAGTTGTCCTCGTTGCCGGTGGGATCCCCGCTGGTGAAGATCGCGCCGAGCGATGATTCTGCAAACACGTTTTTCGAGACCCGCCCGACGAATAGGTTGGACGAGTCGAGGTTTTCATACTCGCTTTGTGCGATGTTCAGTAAACCGTACTCCCAGCCACCAATGCGGCCGGTAACCTTCAGGCCGCCGTCAATATCAATCATGCGACCGTCTGCGGCGAGACCGACCCGGCGGGAGAAAAACGGCCGGCCCGACTCCTTGAAGGCTTGCGAAACGGCCCCGCTCTCACGAGGGCCACCGATGCGACCGAACTCAAAGATGTCGTTGTCCTGGAGAAAGAACTTGCGCTGTTCCGGGAAAAACACGGAGAAACGCGTCAGATTGAGGCGCCGCGAGTCGACAGTCGTACCAGAAAAATCCGTGTTTACCGTCAAAGCTGCGGTCAGTGACGGGTTCGGTTTGTAGAAAAGATCGAGTGTCGGTTCAAACTCGTTCGCCGAGAGATCCGGGTCGGTCGTATTGAACTCGACCAGACGAGAAGCCTTGCCACCGACGACGACATCGAGGCCGAGACCCTGTCCCATGCCGGACAGTCCGACCAGTTGGCCCGAGTTGGCCGGGTTCTGGCTGCGGTTGTACGACACCCAGCCAATCTCCTCTTTTCTCCGCCCGATAGTTCGCGAAAAGTTGATGCCCCAGGTGTCGTTCTGTGGATTGAACGAAAGTGTTTTGAACGGGATGGCAATCTCCGCCGTCCAACCCTTGTCATGAATATGTGTCGCCCCCTCCCAGATAGCGTCCCAATCCCAATTGATGTCGGTGACATTGCGAAACAGGCCATCCCCGCGAATGCCGTTGGGCGTCAATTGGAAGACGTAGCCGCTGCGACCATTGTTGAACGTGTCTAGGATGATTTTCAGACCATCCTCGCCTTCAGAGGAGTCCCCCTGCCTCATCACCCTTGCGACAATTTGGTCCGGTTCGCTGTCGTTGAATTCCGCGCCGATATAGAGCGCGTCCCGGCCATAGATGACGTAAAACCGCGTTTCTTCCGACGGTGAATCGAATTCGTTGGGGCTGACTTCGTGTAATTCGTCGACCACCGTAGCCCTTTGCCAAAGCAGTTCGTCGAGTCGTCCATCGAGCTCTGGCCGTTCATCAGTCCGGATCCCTGTGATGCGCTTGTCAGACGAGCCTAACACCTGCCCAGCCGACGGCCCGGCGACTAGCACGAGGCTGATTACTGTACTGATTACGACGTGCCGCAATGGCTTCCTCCTTTCCGGAAAGGGAGCGTACATAAAAAGGGGTCGAACCGCGATTCTTGTAATTTAGGAAATGAGGTCATTCCTGAGCTAAAGGAAGTCGCGGACGATGAAGTACAGCCGTAAGTGGGCCTTGCAGGAAACGAAGATCGGGTTCAGTATCCCTGTGCTATCAAAAAGCGGTGCTTGGCTAGGGGCCCCGGCCCCAAAATATCAGAGTCGGAACACATCATTTCTTGACCCTATGAATACCGACAACAAATCTATTGTCCGCTTGAGTCCCAATGCCGAAGGTTTTGGCGATACCCCGGATGAACTGGATGCCGAGGACTTCAGTTCCGCGATTCCCATGCAACACTCGCACTCGTACTGGGACGACGATGAAATCGGCCTGTACATAGGCTTATGGGATACCGAGGCCATGGTCGAGGCTGGCGGCTCTTACGCCTGCGATGAATTCATGTGGCTAATCGAGGGCGAGTGCCAGATCAAAAACAACAAGACCGGTACGGTCGATACGGTCAAGGCAGGCCAGGCGTTTGTCATCCCCAGGGGTTATGACTGCCAGTGGCACCAGTCAGGATATCTGAGGAAATTCTATGTCATCTCCGAGCATCCGGAAGAAGGTATGCCGGCGGCGCCGTCTGTTGAGGGCATTGTCATTCCCCACGCGGATGCCGGCCTAGCCGAAGTCGCTGGCGGTGGCG
>JAQWSV010000326.1 GCA_029243005.1 Woeseiaceae bacterium | reverse complement strand
ATATTCGAACTGCTCCAGGCAGGTGCAGACGACGATGTGGCGATCGCTGGCCTGGACAGGCCGGTCCTTACCTATAGCGTACTCCGTGCACTCGTATCACAGACGGCTGCGGCGCTGAACGGCCTTGGATTCGGGAGGAATGACCGTGTCGCCATCGTTCTGCCAAACGGGCCGCAGATGGCGACCGTCTTTGTCGCCGCCTCAGCATGTACGACGATCGCGCCGCTCAATCCCGCCTACAAGAAGGATGAATATGACTTTTACCTGGCGGACCTGGATGCCCGGGCATTGATCGTAGAGAAGGGTTCGGATTCGCCTGCTGTCCAGTCAGCGTTCGAGCAGGATATCGCAGTGCTTGAAATTGATGCTGACCCAGATGATCCGGCAGGCGCTTTTACCTTTGTCGGTGCGCAAGCCGATGCAACGGCGGATCCGTCAATTATGGCGGGACCTGAAGATACCGCGCTCGTTCTGCATACATCGGGGACGACATCGCACCCGAAGATCGTGCCGTTGAGCCATGCCAATGTCTGTGCCTCGGCGGCCAATATCCAGGAAACGCTTTGCCTCGATACCGATGATATCTGCCTGAACGTCATGCCGTTGTTCCATATTCACGGGCTGATGGCGGCCATCCTGGCGACACTGGGCAAAGGCAGCAGCGTATGGTGCTCAACGGGATTTGATGCACTCCGTTTCTTTAGTTGGCTTCAGGAGGCGAATCCGACCTGGTACACCGCCGTGCCAACGATGCATCAGGCGATTCTCGCACGGGCCAAACGCAACGCAGATATCGTCGCCGGTACAAGATTGCGCTTCATACGCTCTTCGTCGTCGTCGTTGCCGACGCAGGTCTTACACGAACTGGAAGACACCTTTGGCGTGCCGGTCGTCGAGGCGTATGCGATGACGGAAGCGTCCCACCAGATGACCTGTAACCAGTTGCCGCCTGGAATGCGCAAACCGGGCACGGTGGGATGTGCTGCGGGGCCCGAGGTTGCTGTGATGCACGTTACGAAATCCGAGTTGTTAGCAAAGGGTGAGACGGGTGAGGTGGTCATACGAGGCGAAAACGTGACGATAGGCTATGAGAATAATCCGGATGCCAATGCGGCGTGTTTCGTCGATGGATGGTTTCGAACCGGCGACCAGGGGGTTATGGATGAGGATGGCTACCTGACCATCACCGGGCGCCTGAAAGAGATCATCAATCGGGGAGGTGAGAAGATTTCGCCGCGCGAAGTCGACGACGTCCTTATGGATCATTCGGCAGTACAACAGGTGGTGACCTTCGCCATGCCGCACAAGTCGCTTGGTGAGGAAGTTGCTGCGGTGGTGGTCCTTCGCGAAGGGGAGTCAGCCGATGAAGCATCGATTCGATCATTTGCTGCAGAACGCCTGGCATCGTTCAAGGTGCCACGCAAAGTACTGATCATGGATGATATCCCCAAGGGGGCAACCGGGAAACTGCAACGCATCGGCCTTGCCGAGAAACTGGGGCTTGGGTAATGAAGATCTGCATCTATGGTGCGGGTGCTATCGGCGCGTGGCTAGGCGTTGAGCTATCGTTGGCGGGAGAAGATGTCACATTGATCGCACGCGGTCCGCACCTAGCCGCCATGCAAAAACACGGCGTCAAGCTGTTAATCAATGGCGAGGAAAAAGTCACACACCCGAGATGCTTGGAAGACCCGGCTGAAGCGGGGCCCCAGGACTACGTCATCATCACCCTGAAGGCACATTCCCTGCCAGACATTGCAGACAAGTTGGGTCCGTTATTGGGCCCTGATACCGCTGTTGTCACCGGCGTAAACGGCATTCCCTGGTGGTACTTTTACAAGCTTGACGGGCCTTACGAGAATCACAAGCTCGAGAGCATTGATCCCGGCGGGCGATTCTGGGACGTCGTCAGTCCCGAGCGTGCGATCGGCTTTGTCGTCTATCCCGCTGCTGAGATCGCTGAGCCTGGCGTCATCCGCCATATCGAAGGCAATCGCTACACGATGGGCGAACCGGATGGGCAGCCTTCAGAACGAACTGCCAGGCTGTGCGCGGCTATGAAGGAAGCCGGTTTTGTCGCACGCGTTCGAAACAATATCCGCGACGACATCTGGATCAAGCTATGGGGCAATCTCTGCTTCAATCCGATTAGTGCGTTGACGCATGCGACGCTCGACAAGGTTGCAGGGGAGGCCGGCACAGGCGGGATTTGTCGCCTGATGATGCTGGAAGCCCAGGAGATCGGCGAGCGACTGGGTGCGAAATTTCGCGTCGATGTCGACAAGCGCCTGGCAGGTGGTGCGGCCGTCGGTGCGCACAAGACGTCCATGTTGCAGGATCTTGAACTGGGCCGACCGATGGAAATCGACGCGCTGGTTACGGTTGTCCAGGAACTCGGCCGACTCGTTGACGTACCGACGCCAACCATCGATGTGGTGTTAGCCCTCATTCAGCAACGTGGGCAAATCGCGGGCACCTACCAGGAGACCTGAATGGCAGAACAAGAGGGCGATTCGCGCGAGGACTTTTCCGATCTCGAACTACCATCGCTGGCACCGGGCAGTCTCGCTCGTAAGTTTGGCCCAGGCATCATGTTGATGATGACCGGTATTGGAACCAGTCACTTGGTGACGGCGCCCGTTGCCGGCGGGCGATTTGAGTATGCCTTGCTCTGGTGCCTGCCGATTGCCTACATCTTCAAGTACTACGGTTTCGAGATGGCCATTCGCTTCACACATGCAACCGGTCGCAGCATGCTCGATGCCTACGCGACAGCCTGGAAAAAACTGCCGGTCTGGTATGTGTTGATCACAACAGTCATTCAATCGGCGGTAGGGCAGGCGGGACGACTGATTGCGGCAGCGGCGGTCGTTTTCTATTTCTTCCGAATGTACATCGGCGTCGATATACCAGGATTTGACGATGATCAGGAACTGGCGATATACGGACTTATTATCGGCGTCACCTCGGTGGTCATTATCCTGCGCGGTCGGTATGCTGTTGTGGAGCTTTCCACCAAGATAGCGGCTGGGATTCTTATCGTCTGTACCCTGGCGGTATTTGTCGTAGAGCCGGCGCCCATCGCGTCGTTCGTTAATTTTTTCAAGCTCGATACACCCGACGGCTCCTGGCTGATCATCGCATCTTTCCTCGGGCTGTTGCCTACCGGTATCGACGTATCTCTGCAGGCCTCGGAGTGGGGGAAGGCGAAGTCTGTTGGCCTCAGTAAACTGCGCCCGCAGTTAGAGAAGGACGGCGTCATGCCGGTGTTCAATTCATTCGACGGGTCGCAAAAAGACCTCATCTTTGATACCACTCAGTTGCCGCCGCATGCGCGCGAGTACTGCCGGCGATGGTTCAAAATCGGTCTGATCGATTTCCGAACCGGCCACGTCGTTTCATTCGTTCTGGCTGCGATCTTCATGCTTCTGGCTGCCGTCTGGATTTATCCGAGCGAAGTGAGCGGTAATGCGGTCATGGGTGAGATCGCGCGGATGTTTACGGATAGTGTTGGCCCGAGCCTGATGTTGATCTTCCTGGCCGGCGCACTGGCTGCAACCTTTTCGACGGCTTTTAATTACTTCGATGGCTGGCCGCGCGTGGTTGGTGCCTGTTGTCGAAACCTGTTTCGAAAGACGGCGGACTTGCCCCGTACGTCGAAAGAAGCCCTGGACGATGCGCAGCGGAAAACCTGGTATTCAGAGTACAACATCTACCGAATTAGCATGCTCTTCTCGCTGATCACGTCGGTGGCAATTATTGCGGGTCTGCCGCGGCCGGTTTACCTGGTATTGGTCGCTTCTGCATTAGCCTATTTCGTCGCACCGGTGATTTATTTCCTCAATCTGCACTACTGCAAGAAGATCATCCC
>JAQWSV010000210.1 GCA_029243005.1 Woeseiaceae bacterium | reverse complement strand
AGCCAGCACGGGCTGCACGAGATACAGCTCGATATGTTCCACGGATTCGTGTTTGTTCGCGTCCGCGGCGATGGCTCGACGGTTGCTGAGGAATTCGCGCATACGGCGCACTACTTCGAGAAGTACGACGTCAAGAACTACGTTCCATGTATGCAGGAGTCACGGCAGATATGGAACGTGAACTGGAAAGTCGCGTGGGATAACTATCTGGAGAATTACCACATCCCGGTTGGTCACCCGGGACTCAATCGCCTGCTGACAGTCATGGACGAGTGGGACGAGCTCGCCAGCGGCGTGAGTTACGGTGTATTCGGAATCCGGGAAAAACGCTCCAGCGTTGCGGAAGAGCGTGAATACCAGGAGCTGTTTCACCATTCGTTTTCTCGCATTCCCGATGAGTTGCATAACAAGTGGGTGCAGTACGGCGTCACCGGCTATCTGGGCATCGATCTCTACCCGGAACTGGCCGATATCTTTCAGCTCATTCCGCTGGGTCCGGACAAGACCGAGGTGCGGGCCGCATACTACGGGCACAAAGACCCGACGCCGGAAGAGAGCAGGCTGCGCGAACTCAACATTCTGATCAACGACCCGGTGAACGACGAAGACCGGACGCTGTGCGAGCGCGTGCAAAAGGGACTACAGACGACCGGTTATCGTCCCGGGCCGTTGTCCATTGAAGAAGGATCCGTGTTCTTCTTTCACGAAATGGTGCGCAGGTTGATTCCCGTGACACAGTCCGATGAGGCACCATCCGTGGGACAGGTCGCGGCTGAGAATGCGAAAATCAGGAACCAGGATTCAATTGATCTGAACTAGTGCAGCGCCTCGATCACCGCCTGGCGTTTGCGAATCTTTGTTGTGTCGAACAGTGGCACATCGGTATGTTCCTCCTGAACCAGCAGGCCGATATCCATACAGCCTTCGATGACCGTTTCGGCGTCCTGTGCGCGGAGGTCCTCGATACAGTGTTGCAGATCCTGCGGGCGCACCCCGTGCATCCCGATTTACTCCCGGCGAACGGGTCTCGCAATGACCGATGTGATTCTCGTGGCGATTGTGGAAAGCGATGTGTTCAGCCGCGACCGACAGCATCCGGCGGCAGGTGAATCGGGAACTGTTCGCGGATCTTCGTGTCGATCTCGTCACTGATGTGCTTTGGAAAGTGTGTCGACAGGATCTCGTCGCGCTTCGCGATGGCGAGTTCGAGCATGACTGGCTTGCCACCGTCCTCCCAGACGGTCGGGCTCGTACGATCGCCGAAGTCCGGATAGATATACTCGCTTTGCATAACCTTGAGCGTCTCGTCAGAACCAAGGTAATGCCCCGTGCCGCTCAGGCAGACGTCTTTCAGGTTTTCGAAACCCATTGTGTCTTCATTGACCTCGATACCTCGGACCGCACGTAGCGTCGCGCCGAGAATGTCGTTGTCCATCAACAGGCTTTCTGGGCATGCCCCCAGCAAGCTCGCATACATCCCGGCAGATTCGTAAATGATGTTCGCACCGGCCAAAGCAGGGGGCATCAGCGTATGCGCGCGCTCCGCACCGCCCTGGAAGTCGGGGAGCTTTGTATCGGTCATGCCGCACGCGGTGCCAAACGGCAAGTCAAAGTGCGTGCCCATTTGTGCACAGGCGGCCGAGATCAGCCCCTGCTCCGGTGAGCCACCACTCATCGCGCCCGTGCGAAGATCTGAGACAAATGGCCAGGTGCCGAGAATTGCAGGCGCGCCCGGTTTGATCGCATTGACGTAGACAAGGCCGCCAAGACACTCGGCCCAGGCTTGGCTAACGGCGCCGGCAAGGCAAGCGGGCGTCGTCGCCCCTGCCTGCCCGGCGGATAGCAGTAATACCGGCATGCCGCCTTCGACGGCGACGCGCAGACACTCCAGAGCCTCCTCGGCAAACTTCATCGGCGGGACAACAAAACAATTGGACTGACTGACGAATGGACGGGCACGCCATTTGTCTTCGCCGCCCGCAATGATGTGCAGCATCTTGAGCGTCTTTTCCACATGCTGGTGATCGACCCAGCTCGCGCCGACATGTTTGCTCGTTCCCGAAACGGAACAGTACGTCGTATTGAGATCCATCTCGTAGTTGTCCTCAATGTCACGCAGGACACACATACGTTGGAAGATGTGAATGTGCTCGCAGGTATCGACGATGCGGGACAGGTTGTAGAGGTCCTTTGCGGTCGACTCCCGATATGCGTTATTGGCAGAGTCTGCAATCATTACGGCGGCGCCGCCTGTGGCGAAGTGCACCTTAGTGCCCGAGATCTCACGGTCGTATTTCGGATCCTGCCCGTACAGTATGAGATTTCGTTCCGCCTGCTCGAGCGCCTTTTCGACGACAGCGCGCGGAAACCTCAGGCGTCCGTCATCGCCCAAAACCGCGCCGACGGCGGTGCAGGTTTCAAGGCAATGGGGTGTTGCCTGGTTGAAGCCGACTTCTTCGAGAATGCGAAATATGTTGTCGTTGATCGCGGCGACGTCGGCATCGCCAAGCGGCTTGTAGTTGCCACCCGCCTCACCGGGGTTGACCGGTTTTACATCTTCCGCAAGTGGCGCAGCACGTAGTGCGTGCCTCGCTTGCCTGCCTCCGGATCGTCGCGCCATATCGCCATTACTCCTCGTTAGCTTCGGGGCCGAATAAGACAGTATCCCGGCCAGCAATAAGTTTGTACCATCGGGGATGATTATGCATTTGAAACTGGTGTGTGAAAAAGTATCTTTTTCTGCCGCCGATTGCACATTGTGAGATAGCCGTGACCCTGGCCGACAGTCAATCTGGAAACCGATTCCCGGATGCCGAGTGGCAGGCGCGGATTGACCTGGCTGCGTGTTATCGCCTGGCCGATCTTTTTGGCTTTTCGGACATCATCTGGAACCACATCACGGCCAAAGTGCCGGGGACCGATTATTTCCTGATCAATCGCTTTGGATTGCGTTACGACGAGGTCACCGCATCAAACCTTGTGATGCTGGATCTTGGTGGCAATGTCATCAACGCGGGATTGGTAAGTAGTGAAGAGGACGTTAACGTCACAGGCTTTGTCATTCACAGCGCGATTCATCGTGCGCGTAGCGACGCGCAGTGCGTCTTTCACAGTCATTCTGAAAACGGTCTCGCCGTGTCTGTACTAAAAGGCGGTCTGGTTCCGATGGTTCTTGATGCGATGCCTTTTCACAATCGGATCGCCTATCACACATTCGAAGGCCAATCCGACGACGTGGATGAATGCGACCGACTGGCAGCCAGTCTGGGCGATCGACATGTCATGATTCTGCGCAACCATGGCTTGCTGTCCTGCGGTGAGACAGTAGGCGCGGCATTCATGCGTATGTATTATTTGGAGCGCGCTTGCAAGGTGCAATTGCAGGCGATGGCAACCGGGCAAGCGCTCGATCTGCCCTCGGCCGAGTTGTGCGAGCATGCCGCAGGGCAACTCACACGATTTTTGCCGGGTGAGCTTGAGTGGCCGGCTCTTTTGCGCCTGGTCGAGGCAAAATGCCCCGATTTTCGGGAATAGGCCGCGTTGTTTGGACGCCCTGAATTGACACTATTTAGCCCCGTGGTGTACACCATTCAAACAGTTTTTCAGTGTATTCGGATTGCCGCATGGCACAAGAGCTATCACCAGAAAGCCCGTTCAAAGAAGAGGTGCAGAAGTATCTTGAGGAATCGGGCGTCAAGGAGACGACGGACGAGATCTTGGGTCCGTTCTCCGAGATCACGAACCAGATCCTGGAAGCGATGTGGAATGCGTTGCTGCCTGGTTCGCCGTTTTCATCCCTGTCCTGGGAGTTACTGACCTTTACGTTTATCTGCGCGGCCGTTTTCTGGTTTTCTCGCAAAGGCCGAGGTTCGAAGGATTCCACTGGCAGGGAACGGCCGGCGAAGAACTTGTTGCAGTACCTGTTTCCGAAAGATATTTACACGCACCAGTCTGCGCGCGTCGATATCGGACTATATCTACTCGACCGCGGCATGTTTCCGATCTGGTTCGCGCTGTCACTTGGCGCGGTCGCGCCATTTCTTGAGCGAAATACAATCGCGGGATTTGAGGCCATGTTTGGTGCGAGCCCGGCCATCGAGCCCACGGTCGCATGGCGGTTGTTCTACGGGCTTGTATCGATCTTGATGGTCGACGCGATTTTTTACTGGACGCATTACATGATGCACAAAACCCAGATCGGCTGGGCCCTGCACAAGGTGCATCATTCGGCCCAGGTTTTGACGCCGTGGACGCGTCCGCGCGAGCATTTTATCGTCGGTCCTTTGTGGGCACTGGGGCCGGCCATCGGGCTCGCAATTTCGGGTGGGATCTTTGCCTGGGTTTTCAATGGCAACATCACACAGATCACGATCGTCAATGTCGGTATATTTTCGGTGCTCTACGCGCTGAACGGCAATTTCCGTCATTACCATGTGTCGTTCCGTTATCCGCGCTCGCTGGAGTTGTGGCTGCAAAGCCCGGGAATGCACCACACGCATCACAGTTATCTCGAGAAGCACTGGGACTCGAACCTGGGGCTCGTAACCAGTATCTGGGACCGCATGATGGGCACGATTTACATTGCGGACAAATACGAAGAAACGCCTTGGGGATTGGCAGAAAAGGATCAGCGCGAATACACGATACTGAAAGACAATCTCGTGACCCCGGTTAAGGAAATCTGCCGAATCCTACGCGGTAGGCCGAAGGAGTATCCGGCGCAGTCGTCACCGGACCTGACGCCACGCAATTCGACTGACCTCACTGCTTGAGGAGGCAAGAATGAAGGAACTGACATGGCTTGCCGTCGCCGCCTTGTCGATGACGGCTGCTTGCGACGATGCGTCCGACCAGTACACTGAAAAGTTTACGAACATCGATTCCGAATGGGCGGTGACCGCGGACGAAGGATACGAATGGGCGCTGCTTAAGGACGCCAACCTGCCTGCAATGACGGGCAGTACTGAATGGAACAATTACATCGCATTCCTCGAGGAGAAATTACTCGAGTACGGGGCGGTTGATCTTTTCCGAAACCGATGGACATTCGATCGCTGGTCTACATCGGAAGATGCAGGCAGCTGGACGCTGATTTCCGATGGCGATCCGGTGCGCGTCGCATACTACGCAGCGAATTCTGGGGTATCGGCGAACGACGGTATCACGGCAGAACTCATCTACTACGATCATGATAACCCCCCCGAATCCATCGAAGGAAAAATCGTTGTCATACCGACGCGACCACACCCGGAGCCGCCATACAGCGAAAACTACAAGATCAATTTCACGTTCAACGACTATGAGTGGCGTGCAAACGACGATACATACTGGGAGCTCTTCGAGAGGGTTCCTCCGGAGTTCAGCATTACGTTCGACATCTGGTGGCAGCTGCGGCAGGGGCTCTGGAAAATCGCCGTCGATGGCAATGCGGCGGGGCACGTCATTGTTTACGACATGGCCTTCGAGAGAACGGAGGGACTCTACACGTTCGGGGTGCCTCCGCTGCATGAATCACCGGGAGTTATCTTAAGTCGCGAGGATGGCGCCCAAGTCATTGAGGATGCGAAGGCGGGCAAGACAGCGACCTTGACGCTAAATGCAGCTATCGGAGAGTCTGAGGCCTATCAGACGATCGCTTATTTGCCTGGCAAAGATTATGGGACACCTGACGACGAGCAGATTCTTCTGATCAATCACACGGACGGTCCGTCGATTACACAGGACAACGGTGCGCTCGGCCTGCTGGCGATCGTCAAATATTTTTCCCACATTCCACAGGAACATCGGCCGCGAACGCTCACGGTATTCCTCGATAATCGACACTATTACCCAGGCATGGAAGGTGGCGCCCATGAGGTCAGCTGGTTGCAGCGGTATCCGGAAGCGAAAGACAAGCTGGTAGGAATGATCCAGGCGGAGCACCTTGGTGAGATGGACTATCGCGAAGTCGATGGCAGGGTAGAAGCCGTAGGACTCGCCGAGCAGTCCTATCTTTGGTCACGAAATAATCCTGTATTGATCGGTGCCGCCGTCGGAGCGGCGAAGCGCCATGGCTGGGAGCGGGTACAGGTTGCCGTAACGGAGCGCCCCGGAATCAATGGCGGGCTCCAGCAGGCGTGGTGGGGTGTCGGCGCGATCGCATTGTCCGGCTGCGGTACTTGCCTCGATTTGCCCGGCTATGGACTGGGCGGTTACCTTGGCTACTACTGGACGTCCAAGGCCGGCATCGAGCGCTGGAATAAAGAATTGTTCAGGAACCAGGCGCACACAATGACCGAACTGACCGGTGTACTGATGACGGCGGAGCTGGAGGAAATCAAGCCGCAGGAGCTGGTCGAATCAGACTAATATAACGATCACTTTCCTATCATCATCTGAGCGGGGGTCCGGATGAGCCACGAAGACGAGTATCACGACAAGCTGATTACATTGCTGGAGGTCATCTGGGGAGAGGGCTATATGGCGCCCGGCGGGTTCGGGAATGTTGCCAAAATCCTCAAAGGGACCGAACCTAAAAGCAAACGCATTCTCGACATCGGCAGTGGTTTGGGTGGCCCGGCCTTCGAAATGGCCACGACGCATGGTGCGACGGTCGTTGGTGTCGACCTTGAAACCGGGCTCATCGATCGCGCCAACAAGAGAGCTGAAGAAAAGGGCCTGGCCGACCAATGCATGTTTAGGCAGGTCGAGATCGGGCCCTACGATTTTCCGGATGAGTCCTTCGACATCGTCGTCTCGTCGGGTGCATTGACGCAGACGGAAGATAAGGAAGCTATTTTCCGTGAGTGTTACCGAATACTGAAACCGGACGGCTGGATTAGCCTTTACGACTGGACGAAGTCCGATGTACCGTTATCCGATGACATGCGCTACTGGTTCAAGATGGAAGGGCTGACGTTTTCCCTCGAGACGCTGGAGAAGTACAAGGAGCGACTCGAGAACTGTGGATTCCTGGACGTGGTGACCGAGGACGCCACCGACTGGTACCAGGCCGAAGCGCATCGGGAAATTAAATTGATGAAGGGTGAACTCTATGACCAGACCGTCGAGCTCATCGGTCAGGAAGAGACAGATCTGCGCATCGAGAACTGGCGAGCAATGATTGTCGTCATCGATTCTGGCGAGATGCGCCAGTGTTACTGCAAGGGGCAGAAACCGGGCTGATCGCAGCCTTATATACTCTATCGATCACATCCTCGAATCTGGTGCGCATGACTCACTGTTGAGTTCCAGCGAAGGTGGGCTCGAACCTGTAACCCCCCCCGTTCGTAGAAGGTGTCGGTCCGGTGTAACCTGACCGGCCAAACTCGGCCACTCCAGTGATAGACAGCGCCGCCGTCACCATGTAATAAGTGAATTGCCTACAGGGGATTCGAGATGAATAAGAATATTCTTCCCATCGCTTTGCTCGTATTGATAGCTGCCTGTAACAAGGCGCCCTTGGAACCGGCGGCAGAAGCAGCAGCGCCCAGTGTCATCCTGATCATCGGCGACGGTATGGATGACCAGCAGATCACGATGGCGAGAAACTATTTCGTCGGGATGAACGGCCGACTGGTCCTGGATGATATGCCCTACCGCAGCATGATCCAGGTGCAGACCGTCCAGGAAGACGATCCGTCCGTACCGGACTATGTCGGCGACTCGGCGAGTGGCGCCACGTCCATGGCAACCGGCGTTCCGACCAGCGAGGGCCGAATTTCGACAGCCGCGAATACCAATGACAGGCTGGAGACGATCATGGAAATGGCCATGGCGGCCGGTAAGCGAACCGGCATCGTCACAACGTCCCGGGTTACCGATGCGACGCCCTCGTCATTCATCGCACACATGAGCAATCGTTACTGTGAAACTCCGCGAGGCATGGTCCGAGTCGATGAAGCTATGCCGCAAGACTCGACAGACTGTTCGGCGGAGTTCATTGCCAACGGTGGTCCGGGATCCATCGTTGAGCAAATCGCCGGTTCTGAGGTTGATATATACCTGGGCGGCGGCGCTGGACGGTTCAACGACATCATCGAAGGCAGCGATTCGGAGACTATTCGTCAGGCCGCAATTGAGAACGGATTCAACCTCATCGAGGACGCTGCCGCGCTAAATGGGGAATTAGGTCCCGGCAAAGTACTGGGCCTCTTTGCAAATGGTCACTTGCAGGAGCGCATGTCCGGGCCCGTCGCGCGATATATAGAGCGGGAAAACGGCGCCCCAGTCTGGCCTGAGCCATTCAGTTGCGAATTGAATCCCGAATTTGGTGACACCCCGTCGCTGGCAGATATGACGCGTTTCGCCCTGGATCGCCTTGAGAATGACGCCGGATTCATGCTGATGATCGAATCCGCCTCCATCGATAAAGCTGCGCACTACTGGCGCGCATGTGGCCACATCGGCGAGATGCAACAGCTGGAAGAGTCGGTACAGGTTGCGCTGGAGTATGCGGCTGACAATCCAGAAACACTTGTGCTGGTGACGGCAGACCACGGCCAGCCCGCACAGATGATTCCAAACATCAGCGGCCTCGCGCCGCAGGGCCACGCGCCAACGGGTCGCTTCGCCCGAATAAGGACCCTGGAAGGCGGCATCATGGGTATCGGCTACGCAACTAACGATTCGGAGTTGTGGGAAGAGCATTCGGGCGTCCAGATTCCTTTGTATGCAAGCGGACCTGGCATTGAACGACTGCCGCAGTTCCTGTTCCAATCAGATGTCTTTCGTATCGCAGCATCACATCTTGGCGTTGGCGAACCCTGGCCCGCGCCGTAACCAACAGAAGGCAGTCTTCGTATGGCCTACCTCTACCTGTCGATAGCGATCGTGGCGGAAGTCATCGCCACCAGCGCGCTTAAGGTTTCCAATCAACTGACGGTGCTCGTGCCGAGTATCCTGTCGTTCGCAGGTTACGGGGTCGCATTCTACTTTCTTGCGCTCGCGCTGAAGTGGATTCCAGTCGGGGTTGCTTATGCCGTCTGGGCAGGTGTCGGGATCGCATTGATCACCATCGTTGGTGCGGTTTTGTTCAAGCAGATGCTCGATACGCCGGCAATCGTCGGTATTGCATTGATCATCGCTGGTGTCGCCGTGCTGAATCTATACTCAAACAAAAGCGTCCAATGAATGAAGGCACTATGAGAATTCCAGCGTTACTTGTAATCGTACTCCTGGTCGCTGCCTGCAGCAGTGAGATAGACTCATCTTCGACGATGAGTAGCCCGACGGACGCCGCTGTTCGTTCGGTGTCTGCCGAGCGAATTGTCAATGCCGATGCAGAGCCGGGTAACTGGTTGTCCACCGGACGAACCTATGACGAGCAACGCTTCAGCCCGCTCACGCAGATCACCGATAGCAATGTGTCCGACCTTGGGTTGGCTTGGTATTTCGATATTGATACCAATCGCGCGATGGAGTCCACGCCTCTCGTTCACGATGGTGTCATATACGTTACCGCTCCCTGGAGCATCGTATTTGCACTGGATGCGATTACCGGCGAGGAGATCTGGCGATTCGACCCGCAGACGCCTCGTAGCTGGGGCGCTTATGCATGCTGTGATGTGCCCAATCGGGGTGTGGCGCTTTGGAATGACAAGGTCTATGTAGCAACCTTTGACGGCTATCTGATTGCCATCGACAGAGAAAGTGGGGAACAGATCTGGAAGGTCGACACAATTGATCGCACGCCGCCCTTTACCATTACGGGAGCGCCGCGCGTCGTCAAAGGTAAGGTAATCATTGGCAACGGTGGCGCCGAGTTCGGGGTTCGTGGATTCGTGTCTGCTTATGATGCCGAGACCGGTGATCAGATCTGGAAAACTTACACCGTGCCCGGCAATCCCGCAGACGGCTTCGAGTCCGAGGCAATGCGACGAGCCGCAGAAACCTGGACGGGCGAGTGGTGGACGATGGGCGGTGGCGGTACCGCCTGGGATGCCTTCGCCTACGATCCTGACTTCGATCTACTGTATGTCGGTGTTGGCAATGGCGCGCCATGGAATCGCGAAATTCGGAGTCCGGGCGGCGGCGATAACCTGTACTTGGCATCGATCCTGGCGCTCGATCTGGATACGGGCGATTATGCTTGGCATTATCAGACGACGCCTGGGGACACTTGGGACTACACTGCAACGCAGCACATGATTCTCGCCGACCTGATGATCGATGGCGAAGATCGCAAAGTGCTGATGCAGGCGCCGAAGAATGGGTTCTTCTACGTGATCGATCGCGGGACCGGCGAGTTCATCTCGGGTGAGCCGTTTGTGCCTGTGAACTGGGCGTCACACATCGATCCAGATTCCGGACGCCCGGTTGAGACACCGGGCGCGCGTTACGTGGCTGGAGAAAAGGTCGTTTTTCCCGGCGCCTGGGGCGGGCACAATTGGCACCCGATGACGTACAGCCCGCAGACGGGTCTCGTTTACATTCCGTTGATCGGCAATTCCGAGTGGTTCGCCAATCCGACCGAATTCACCTTCTTTGACAGTCACCTCAACACTGCGCTGGATTGGGAAACGGTGATGGCCGCACCGCTAGAGGCGATCGAGGAAGCGCCTCTGGTCCTGGCGCGAGTTTCTGCGTGGGACCCCATACGACAGGAAGAAGTGTTTCGAATCGACAGCGGCAGTAACTGGAATGCTGGTCTGTTATCGACAGCGGGCAACCTGATTTTCCAGGGTGAGGCGAGCGGTGAGTTTGCCGCCTACCGTGCGGACAATGGCGAGCAGTTGTGGTCTGCACATGTGGGTACCGGCATTCAGGCTGCGCCGATCAGCTATGAAGTCGATGGTGAGCAATACGTAACGGTGGTCGGTGGCTGGGGCGGCAGTCTTGGTTTGTTTCATGGTGATCCCGGGCCGAGCGAAACTCAGGACGCAATCGGCCGTGTGTTGACGTACAAGCTGGGCCCGGCCGAGGCTGCGTTGTCCCCGGTTAAGGTTGTCGAATTGCGCGTACCCGATATCGCTGACACGGATGCATCGGAAGACACCATTCGTCACGGCGCGACGCTGTATCTCGAACGCTGCTCCTGGTGCCACGGTTACGGTGCGGTAGGCAATGGTTCGTTCCCAGACCTTCGCTACTCCACATCAGCGACGCACAGTATCTGGAATGCAATCCTGCTGAAAGGTGCCTATCTTCCTAGGGGTATGCCGTCGTTCGGGGGTGTCCTGAGCCAAGAAGATGCGCAAGCTATTCGTGCTTACATCATTCGCGAAGGACGCGCGATCAGTTCGGAGTGAGGCCACCCGCTAACGATGTCACAGATTCCTGTCATCGATCTTGACCCCGTTGCCGATAATTCGGCAACGATGCAGGTGGTCGAAAGCGCCTGTTGCGACGTTGGCTTCATGTATGTCGTGAATCACAACATTCCGATGGAGACAATCGACGCAATTCGAGATTCGGTCATCGGATATTTTCAAAGACCATTGACGGCAAAGCTTCGCGATCGAATTACGCGTGATAACTATCGCGGATACATACCTACAGGATTCTTCAGTCCGGCAGGAAGTGGCACGGCGGCCGATTGTTATGAGGGCTACAAACTTCATACCGAAGTGGCTGAAGATGACGTTATACGGCGGCAGTGCGACCTGTACGGCCCTAACAAGTGGCCATTGGAGCCGGAAGGATTCGCTAGAGATGTCATGCATTACTGGTATGCCTGTGATGCAGTAGCTGAACGACTGCTTCGTCTGATGGCCGGAACGCTGGGTGTGGATTGTGAGTGGTTCGTCGGCCTGTTTGAGTCGCCTTTGACCAACATGACCTTGCTGCACTACCCGGCGCAGGATGGTGCCGGCTTCGGCATTCATCCGCACAAGGATACGGATGCACTCACGATTCTGGCCGGCGACCAGGTTGCTGGCCTCATGGTGCGTTGTCGGGGAGAGGAAGCGTGGATCGATGTCGATCCGCCGGCGAATGCACTGGTCGTCAATATCGGCGACATGATGGAGTTGTGGTCGGGTGGCTACTTTGTCTCGACGCCGCACAAGGTTGTCAACCGGACCGGAAGTGAGCGTTACAGCTTTCCGTATTTCGCAGTACCACGCTACGACGTCTTCGTGTCCCCGCTGCGCGAACCCCAACCGGGCTTCGAGCGAGATAGTGTGCACGTCGGCGACGTCTCCCGTGAGGTTTGGCGCACCAACTGGCCAGATGCTATGCCGCACGATACGGGCTTCGATCTCGGGATGCTGGAAGACTGATGGCCCGTAGTTCTGAATTTGTGGCCCGGCGAACAAAATCGCGATATCGATTCCACTTCAAGCCAATCTGACCTACAAATGGTCGTAAAATGCATCTTCCACGGTATCTCGAAAGACCTGCGGCCGCGAAAGGTGAAGGACATCGAGCTCCTTATTATGGCTGATCTTTATGGAGTTGAACGGTAAGGAATTGAGCCCGGCGTAATCAACGCTTTTCAATTGATGGCAGATTAGTGAATATACCGCCTTCGACTGATTTGTCGGGGTGGTATCTTGTTTGGAACCTGGGACTGGATCATCGTCGGTGCCTATATCGTCGGCACGACGCTGGTTGGTCATCACCTGAAGGGCAAACAGCACAGCACGCGTGATTTTTTCCTCGGCGGCCGCAGTCTGCCGTGGTATGCGGTCACTGCTTCCACGATTGCAACCACGATCAGCGCGGTCACCTTTATTGGCGTACCGGCTCTCGTGTATGCGGTCGACGGAAACTTCGTCTACCTGCAATTAGCCATTGGCGGCATCATCGCCAGGATTCTCGTTGCGCGGTTTATCGTTCCGCTGTACTACGAAAAAGAGTTCTACAGTCCTTACGAGTACATGGAGGATCGACTCGGTCCGGTAGTAGGTCGCATAACTGCGGGCCTGTTCTTTCTTGGCGGGATTCTCGGTCAGGGTGTCAGGGTTTATGCGACGGCGCTGGTGCTGGAGCTGATAACCGGCTGGAGTCTCGCCGAGAGCATTGTGCTCATTGCGTTGTTCTCGATCCTCTGGACGTGGATGGGTGGGATCGCTGCAGTGATCTGGACCGATTTCGTGCAGTTTTTCATCCTGATCGCCGGCGGTATCGCGGCGCTGGTGTTCGTTGCCGGCGCACTACCCGACGGCTGGACGACGCTGACGCTGGTCGGCGAGCAATACGATAAATTCCGATTCTTCGATTTTTCTGCGGATCCGCGGGTCGCCTTTACGTTCTGGGCGGCGCTTATCGCGATGCCGTTCCAGAATGTCGCCGTGTATGGCACCGATCATCTCTTCGTCCAGCGCTTGCTGTGCTGCAAAAGCCAGCGGGAAGCGCAAAAGGCCGTTCTCTGGAGTACCCTGGGTGAACTGGTACCGGTGTTGATGTTGACGGTCGGTGTCGGGCTGTTTGCGTTCTACCAGTATCAGGATTTACCGCCAGGGCTCGCTGCACAGGTGGCGGAGCGCGGCGATCGCGTCTTCCCGGCCTTCATCATCACGGAGATCCCGACTGGCCTGAAAGGGCTGTTAATCGCTGGCATCCTGAGCGCGGCGATTTCAAGTCTCGACTCCATCCTCGCCGCGCTGTCGCAGATTTCGCTGACGATGTTCTACCAGCCGTTCATTCGCCCGAACGCCGACGAACCGCATTTGTTGAAAGTGTCGCGGTTATTCGTGATCTTCTGGGGTGTCGTGCTGGCCCTGATGGCCTGGCAGTTCTCGTCAACCCAGCTCGACATCGTGACGCTGGCGTTCTCGATGACGACTTACACCTGGGGACCGATGCTGGGCCTGTTCTTATTGAGCTTGCTAGCCGTTCGTTACCGTGTCAGCGGTGTCGGCTATAGCGTCATCGCCAGCATTTTCGTTGTTCTTATCATCAACGAGCCCGAGATCCTCAATCCGCTGTTCGGCACCGTGTTTACCAGCCCGTTGCTAGCTTGGCCGTGGTTGTTCCCGATCGGCTCGTTAATTTGCGTTACGCTGTCCCTCAGGGGGAGAAAGATGGAGCAAGTTTCTTGAAAAAGCTAACTGTGATTCTGTTCGTATGCCTGATGACGGCATGTTCGAGCGTACCGATGATCGATTCGCCGTCGACGAATGAGGACAGCCGTATCCAGCTGCTGATCCTGCATTTCACATCGGAAGATTTCGCGGAGTCGATGCGATTGCTGGCAACGCCCGTACGCTTCCGGGTCAGTGTGCACTACGTCGTACCCGAGCCCGGTGACGACACGTATCCTCGCGACAAGCTGGTCGTTCATCGGCTGGTCGACGAATCTCGGCGGGCGCGCCACGCTGGCATCAGTTACTGGGCTGGCCGACAGAACCTTAATGACGCGTCGATCGGTATCGAGATCGTCAATCGCTCCGCCTGCGTGAGTAGCAACCCCGACGCTGAAGAACCCGCGCCAGAGGACCAGGACTGCACGTTTCTGGACTACCCGGAAGAACAACTCCAGCTCGTCATCGACCTGTGCAAGGACATCCTGGCGAGAAATCCGGAAATCGATCCTGTGGATGTCATCTCACATGGCGACATTGCATCCAATCGTCGCGTGGATCCCGGGCCGCAATTTCCGTGGAAACGTCTCTATGAAAACGGCATCGGCGCCTGGTACGACGACGAAACGGTCGAGGGCTACCGACTGGCCCTGGCGAAGAATCCACGTGATATCGACTTCCTGCAGCGCGCAATTAATCTGTATGGGTATGATCTCGATATCAGTGGCGAAAACGACCTCCGGAGTCGCTTTGCTGTGCGCGCCTTTCAGATCCACTTCCGCCCGGAGAAGTACGACGGAATTTTCGACCGGGAGACGGCCGCCATCCTCCTGGCGTTGCTTGAGAAGTATCGCCCCAATCGTCTGGAAGCACTGCTGCAGGAGACGACCGGCTAGGCTCACACAAATTCCGGCGGATGCTGCTGGTGAAAATCCGTTGCTTGCTGATAGTCGCGGGCGAGGCCCAGCGCATCGGCTTCCCCGTATAACTGCCCAATGATCTGAAACCCGGTGGGTGTGCCATCATCACCGAAACCGTTTTGAACGGCGACAGACGGGTGACCGGTCAGGCTGGTTGCACTTTGAACGTTGCTGCCGCCAAAGGGTGATACGAACACGTCAATGCGGTCAAAGATTTCTGCCATGCCCTGCATCAGCAGCATTCGACGTCGATTGATCTGCACGTACTCGACCGCCGGATGTAGTCGTGCGATGCGCATCAGCATGTCCTCGGGTTCGTCGATGTCCTGGCGAAACAGATTGATGTTGCCATTGTGTACGAGCTCGTCGAATGCTGCGGCCTCGTCGACGAGCAACATCTGCAGCGCATCCATATTGGCGTGTTCGGGCAATTCGACCGGAACCAAATCAACACCAAGGTCGCGAAGTGTATTGAGACTTGCGAGATCGTTCTGGAGTGCTGTGCGATTGTCGTCGTTCGCGTCGCGCTCGAAGGCGGATCGCAAATAGCCGACGCGAATGTCGTCCATCGATGCATCGCCGTCGTAATTAAACGGCTTGTCGACGATGGCCAGGTCTTGCCCATCGGGTCCGTAAATAGCTTCGAAGACAATGGCGCAATCGGTAACCGAACGACACATCGGACCGACCTTGTCGAGGCTCCAGCACACCGGCATAACGCCGTGCCGACTGACGCGACCGAATGTTGGCCGTAAGCCTGTGATTCCGCATGTCCGCGACGGTCCGAGAATGGAGCCGGTGGTATCCGTGCCGATCGAGAATCCAACTAGTCCCGCTGCTGTTGCTGCCCCGGGTCCGGCAGACGATCCGCCGGAGCCTTCGTCGGTATTCCAGGGATTCCTGGTCTGGATACCCAGCCATGAATCGCCGCGTGCGATCTCGCCGGTCGATAGTTTTGCAATCAGTATCGCGCCGGCATCGTCCAGCCGTTGCACGACGGTCGCATCCATATCGATGACCTGGTCTTCGTAGGCCTTGAATCCCCAGGTCGTCCGGTAGCCCCTGGCCGCCAGCAGATCCTTGGCACCCCAGGGAATACCATGCAGCAGGCCGCGGTAACGACCGGCTGCGATCTCTTCGTCGGCATTCGCCGCTTGCTCGAGAGCGCGTTCCTCTGTCAATGAGATCACCGAGCGGATAAGCGGGTCGAGTCGGCGAATTCTGTCGAGATACATCCGCGTCAACTCGGTAGCGGTAACCTGGCGAGATTCAACCAGGCTGGATAACGCCGTCACGGACCAGAACGCCACCGCTTCGAGATTGTTCGGTCTCGTTACTTTCTGTCGTGCGCCGACATTGAATGCCCGTGGCGCCTGGTCAAAAACCTGCCCTGGTACCGCCGGATTGAAGTACAGCGGCGGAGGGACGTTCTGGTCGATGTCCAGTGCGTGCAGGGAACGGAATCCGGCCAGGTTGTTGCGCACGCCTTCGAGCATGTGCTCGCGATCTTCCGCCGAGAACTCTAGCCCGGCCAGTTTCGCGGCATGATCGATCATTTCGATCGTTACATCCGCCTGGCCTTCCTCCGTTTGGGCCCATAGCGCACCGGGAAACAAAGTTGCGCTTAGTCCCGTCCCACTGCAATACGCTAGAAACGAGCGGCGGCGGACGGTCAGTTCTTCTTGATCCTGCATGTGGTGATTCCTTGTTGTTGCGGCCTGCGTGGACGGCTCTTCAATATAGCAGTGCCAATAGCCATAATACGTTAGCAATGCAGTACAAAATGCCCATCGACGAAAAGACCGGCTTCGACGTCAACGAAGAGTTCGAGCGCTTTGATCAGCGCTATGACATCTACTGTCGTTCAGATTGGGATCCGGAGATACAGAGTAAGAACGCGGCAGACTTTTTCGCGGGCTACTACATGCCCAATGCCAGGGCGCGAAAGGCGGACGGCTTTAGTCAACTCGACTACGCGATTCGCAACGCATCCTGGCATGTCTCCAATGTGATTCGTGACCTGCGGCGGGAGAGTGACGACCGCAAGGAAGGTTTTTTCGACACGTTCACCGCCCATGAGGAAGGCTGGACTGAACCGTATCCGTTCGAGTCTGCGGAAGCGGCGACAGAAAACCTCAAGCGTACAGCCGACGTTATGGGTATCGGTCTGCTCGGCGTCTGCCAGTATGACGAGCGCTGGATCTACA
>JAQWSV010000147.1 GCA_029243005.1 Woeseiaceae bacterium | reverse complement strand
TCGAAGACACTGGTCTCGGTTAACCTGTCCCTTGATATTCGCAATGCGATTCACGGACTGGCGATCTGGCCGTTCTAGTTTCGCGGTACTAGTGAAGCGATAGCGCCTAAGCCGGGAGGTTACCGATTAGAGCCCGGCGTTTTTCACGATCTTGGGCAGTCCATCGATAATTTCACCTAGCTCATTTTTCCACTCATCGAGGTGCTTCTCGTACTTGCGCCATTTACCCATGCCGCCCGTGAATATCGGCTGGCGGACCTGCTCCGCACTGGCGGTCTTGACCGCGCGCTTGGTCTCGTAGAAGCGGAGGCACTGGTCCTCAAAAGGCAGGTCGCAGTGGTCCAGGATACGGGCAACCTGGCCTTCGAGGTCGGTCACCGTTTCTTCGTAGTGCACATCAAGCACTTTTCCCGGCAGAACATCATTCCAGTGATCCATAGTCAGGCAGTATTCCCGGTAGTAATCGGCCAGTTCGAATATGTCATACGTCAAGGTCTGGCCGCGACCGAATAGCTGTTTGTAGTTTCCGAGCAGGGTGTCGAGTGGATGGCGTCGCGCATTGATGATTTTTGCATTCGGCAGGATCAGATGGAGCAGACCGATAAACGGGAAGTTATTCGGCAGTTTGTCGGTGAATATCGGCTTGTCAGTTACCCTGTAACGTTTGGCGCCACCCAGGTACTCGAGTCCCAGTGCGCGCCAGTCGATGGCTCGCATGGTATCCAGAATTTTCGGGAATCGCTGATCATCTCTGCGATACCGGGCCATAGAGTCCGTCAACCGAGGAAGAACCGACAACTCTTCGGTACCCTCGACCTGGCTGTGGCTGGCCAGAATTTGCTCGATCAGCGTTGAACCGGATCGTCCTAGGCCAACGATGAATATCGGCCCTTCGTCAGGGTAACCATGGCTGGAATTTTCTGCTAGGAATTCGGGGGTGAAATGCGCCCGTATCTGTTCCTGCTGGAGACTGTTTTCGGCAGGGTCATAACTGACGAGCGGTCGTTTGAGCTGATTACCGCTATGGTAGTAGTTCCAGGCCTTGTCATAGTCCTCACGGTCTTCGTAGGCTTTGCCGAGCGCAAAGCGGAAATGCACCTCCGTGTCTTTCTTCAGCTCGGTGTTCTCCAACTGTTCCTCCATGACGTCGATCTCTTCGTCCTCGAACTTGAACACCTTGAGATTGGCCATGCTCCAGTAAACCTCACCGAATGATGGCTTGAGGCGAACGGCTTCACGATACGCACGCAGCGACTCTGCCTGGTCGCCGAGCGTCTTCATGACATGGCCATAGCCCATGTGAAAGCCTGGAATATCCGGTCCCACTTCAATTGCCCTGCGGAAGGCTTCAGCGGCCTTCTCGGGATAGCCTGCACCGGCAGTAACGGTTGCCAGCTGCTCCCAGGCAAATCCGTTCCTAGGTTCTAGCTCGGTCGCTTTGCCGAATGCTTCGATTGCCGCCATACGATTCGCACGCTCTACATTCACCCGACCGAGATCGACCCACGCACCCGCAAAATCAGGTGCCAGTTCGGTTGCCCGCTGCAGCAGCGCCTCGGCATTGCCCAGCTTTTCCTTTTGTTTCAGATAGATTGACGCCAGGAAGCGCATCGCATCGACGTTTTCTGGGTTATCTTTCAATGCCTGCTGGGCGCTATCTATAGCCGTTTCCATGCGACCGGCCCGCATGTGATCGGCGCCTATGGCGACCGCGCCAACATCCGGATTTTTGTCGAAGAAAATTCTGAAGGCGTCGTCAGCCTCATCGCCGCGTCCCAGGGCAGCAAGCGACTGACCAAGCTTCTTGTGCGCATTGATGAGTCCAGCATCGTGCGCAACGGCCTGCTCGAATTGTGAGATCGCATCGTCGAATTTGCGTTGCTGGGCTAAAGCACTGCCCAGATCTTCCATCAGCGGCGCGAAATCCGGCGCCAGGCCGAGTGCATTTCTGAATTCTGATTCAGCTTCGCCGAAGCGACGTTGTTGCATCAACGCATGTCCGAGGAACCGCAGGTGTTCGATACTCGTAGGACTGGATTGTAGATGCTCACGACACAGACGCTCCGCGACTTCAGGCTTGCGGGAGCGCAATTCGTCAATGACGGATTCGATCGATGAGGTTCCTGTCGGATGAGTGATTGACATAATTATGCTGAACCAGGGTGTCGTCGGCGAGTGGTGTTGTAAGTTTGATCAGCCGGCCCAACCGCAGCCCGGCTGATGAGGATGGAATGATAAGCGCTTTATTTTCCTACAATTTGCGAGTTACGGAAAGCGCCTGTGATCACGAATGTGTCGTGTCTAGAAGCCTGTATGGGACTCCGCTCGAGCGCGCAGAAGCTTGAAACTTGGAGGTGGGCGTTACTTCACCTGTGGCACCACGCCAATGTACGGTAGTGTGCGGTCCTTCTCGTCGAAGTCCAGTCCGTAGCCAACGACCCATTCATCACCGATCGTAAAGCCTAGATAATCGATTTCAACATCGACCTCGGTGCATGCTTCCTTGTGAACCAGCGCGCAGGTCCTGATAGACGCCGGGTTTCGCGACTTCAGCATCTCGATGAGATAGTGGAGGGTATGACCGGTGTCGACGATATCCTCGACGATCAGTACGTGCTTCCCCTCTATGGGGCGACGCACATCCATGACCAGGCGAACGGCACCGCTAAGCATGCTGTCATGCTCG
>JAQWSV010000115.1 GCA_029243005.1 Woeseiaceae bacterium | reverse complement strand
TGGTGGCCCAGGCAAATGCCGAAAACCGGAATATCGGTATCGAGGAGCTGCCGGATCGCCTCAATCGCGTAATCGCATGGCTCCGGATCACCGGGGCCATTTGACAAAAATACACCATCGGGCGCCAACTCTAGGACCTCTTCGGTCGGTGTCATCGCCGGCACGACTGTCATACGACATTCGAGGTCGGAGAGGATGCGCAGGATGTTACGCTTGATCCCAAAATCGTAGGCGACGACGTGATATGGAGCAACGCGTCGACTCATAACGCGGTTGCGATCGTCAAAGATGCTGCCATGACACCATTGATAGGTCCGATCCGTGGTGACGATCCTGGCGAGATCCATGCCCGCAATACCCAAAAAATTGTTGGCGTGCGCGATGGCGGTCTCGGCGTCTATCTCGCCCGTCATGATGCAACCAGACTGGGCGCCAGTCTCTCGCAGGATCCGGGTCAACTTGCGTGTGTCGATATCGGCAATGGCTACCGTGTCACCTGCCACCAGAAAATCCTGGAACGAGCGCTCGGACCGCCAGTTACTCGAAATCATGGAAGCATCGCGGATGATCAGCCCGGATGCGTGAATGAGTGACGACTCCATGTCATCACTGTTGGTGCCGGTGTTGCCGATGTGGGGATAGGTCAGCGTGACTATCTGACGACAGTAGGACGGATCAGTCAGGATCTCCTGGTATCCGGTCATCGCAGTATTGAAAACTACTTCACCGATTGTCTTGCCTTCGGCACCGACAGAAACGCCCCGGAAAACCGTTCCGTCTTGCAGTGCCAGAAAAGCAGGCGTACTCAACAGCAGTCCCTTAATCCAGAAGCCTCTACCACGAACCGATGGCCATCAGTCTGCATCCTTTAGATGCACAAAAGCGGAAGGACACTGCCTTCCGCTCATGGACACACCGACCACTCGGCGGCCGGGCGTAGTGTACTGAAGGAGTGCGATCCGCGCCAGATTAATTTGCCGTTTGGGCGACGAAAAATAGCAAAATTATTGCGTGGAATCAGGGTCGGTGTCGAAGTTGGTCAGTACTAGCTGATTTTCTCAAAGAAACGCTTGACCGTATCGAGCCACCCACCGGCACGAGGATTGTGGCGATCACGGCTCACACTGACCAAATCGTCGAACTGTCGTAACAGGGCTTCCTGCTCACTCGTCAGGTTGATCGGGGTTTCAACTGCAACCCGGGCAAAGAGATCACCTTTACGCGGATCGCGCACCGTGGCTACGCCCTTCCCTCGCAGGCGAAAGACCTTGCCGGACTGAGTGCCCGCCGGAATCTTCAGCGACACCTGGCCGTCCAGCGTCGGAAGCTCGACTTCCCCGCTCAACGTTGCCGTTGCGAAGCCGATCGGCACTTCACAGGATAGATCCGCGCCAGCACGTTCGAATAGCTTGTGCGGCACCACACGAACTTCGACGTATAGGTCGCCCGGCGGTCCACCGTTGCGACCAGCCTCACCTTCTCCGGACAATCGAATTCGGTCACCATCGTCCACACCGGCCGGCACCTTGACGTTCAGCGTCTTGGTCTTGGAAACCCGACCACGACCGTGACAATTCTTGCAGGCATCCGTGATTATAGTGCCGGCACCCTTACAGGCCGGACAGGCCTGCTGGATGGAAAAGAAGCCTTGCTGCATCCGCACCTGGCCGACCCCACCACAGGTCTTGCACTGCGTGGGTTCGGAACCCTTCTCCGCACCGCTGCCATTGCACGGGTCACAGGCGACCTGCGTGGGCACGTCGATCGTTACGCTATCGCCGGCGACTGCATTTTCGAGATCCAGTTTCAGCTCGTAACCGAGGTCGGCGCCCCGGAATACCTGGCTGGCGCCGCGACGGCTGCCGCCAAAAATGTCGCCAAAGACATCACCAAATATGTCGCCAAACCCTTCACCGCTAAAGCCGCCGCCTGCCGGACCGCCGCGCACACCCTCATGACCGAATCGGTCGTAGGCTGAACGCTTTTCTTCGTCCTTCAGGACTTCATACGCTTCCTTGCCTTCCTTGAATTTCACCTCGGCGTCCTTGTCATCGGTATTGCGGTCCGGGTGATACTTCATGGCAAGACGCCGATACGACTTTTTGATCTCGTCCTGTGATGCCCCTTTGGACACGCCGAGAATTTCGTAGTAATCGCGTTTAGCCATACTGTGCGTCTTTTAATCAGCAGCCCGGACGTCTCCCAGAGACGCCCAGACCATTGCTCCAGAGGGTTATTCCGACTTCGGCTTGTCGTCGCCTTCGT
>JAQWSV010000094.1 GCA_029243005.1 Woeseiaceae bacterium | reverse complement strand
CCCGTAGCTTGACCGGTCTGGTCCGCCGCGCAATAGGCTGAATGGCGCATAGTGTCTCGTGGCCGCGGCGATAGCGATTTCAATATTTTCGGCAACGGTCAGGTCATCAAAAACTGACGGAATTTGAAACTTCCGCGCGATACCCTCACGACAGATTTCTTGCGGCGAAAGGCCGATAATGGATTCGCACTTAAAGAAAACCTGACCGGATGTGGGATTCAAATCGCCTGAGATGACATTAAAGAGCGTGCTCTTGCCGCAACCGTTAGGCCCGATGATGCACTTCACTTCGCCCGGGGACAGATCAAGGCTCATCTTGTCAAGCGCACGGATGCCGCCGAAGTCCATGACGATCTCGCGGACCGTCAGGAAAGGCGCGGTATCCATATTCATTCAGTCACTCGGATTCAGACACACTGGTTGGGTGCGACAATCTTGCCGATGTATTTCTGCATCTCCAATTGCTGGCCACGGACTTCGAATAACAACATGTTGAGATCCACATGCTTGTCATCGGCGCGCATCGTTACCTCGCCATTGGCCACGGTCATGCTGCCGGAAAGCGCTGCCATGATCTTGTTAGTCTCGTCTGAATCGGACCGTTGCATTGCATCAAAGAAAAATTTAGCGATGCCGTAATGCGCAACTACAACATCACTGACCACCACATCGTCGCCATGGCGTCTCTTTTGCCTGGCAACGAAGCCTTGGGATTCCGGCCGGTCCAGCGTCTGAATGAAATGCGAGCAGCCGATGATGCCTTCGGACTCAGCCACGCTGAGTCCGGGAAGATAGTTTTCGTTGAATCCCATGAACGCAAGGCGCGACTTTGCCTTCATGCCCGCTGCTGTAAATTGTTTGATGAAGGTCACACCATCGGCACCCGGGAGGGTCAGGATGATTGCTTCGGCACCTGACTCTTCGATCTTGCGGATAGACGTGGCAAAGTCCTTGACGCCAAACGGGGTGTATTCTTCGCCCACCACATTGCCACCGGCACCCTTCACGGCTGTACGAATCGCCGCATTCATCTTGTGCGGCCAGACATAGTCTGCACCGAAGAGATAAACTTTCTTGCCGACTGTCTCCATCAGGTACGGAATCAGCGGATCGACATAATGTGCGGGAAGGGCGCTGTAACAAGCGATGTAATTGCTGCATACGCCACCCTCGTAGTCGGTGGCATAAAGCAGCGGCTTGCGGCCTCGTTCTATCGAAGACTTCATGGCATCGCGAGCTGCACTTGTAATCGGTCCGATCACCGCATCGACCTCATCACGACGGATCAATTGCTGCGCACGCTCCACCGACGTCTTGGGATCGGTGCGGTTGTCCGCCTTGATGATTTCAATCTGGCGGCCCAAAACGCCGCCGGCATTGTTGACTTCATCGACGAGCATCTCGATGCCCTGCATTGCCTGCGCGCCAAACAGTTCCAGCCCGCCCGAAAAAGGCATCAATACGCCTAGTTTTACCGCTCTTGCCTTCGCAATTGCCGGGGCCCCGAGCGCCAGCGAGCCGGCCATAGCCGCGCCACCGCGTAGAATTTCTCTGCGGTTTATCTTTCCTGTCGTAAACCGGGTGCTACTCACATCACTCACTCTAAATCTGAACGGCCTGAAACGACTAGTCCGCTACACCACTGTGTAGCCTCCATCCGCGACGAGGTTTTCTCCCGTCACAAAGCTTGCCTCGTCGCTGGCCAAAAAAAGAACCGTGTTGGCGATCTCTTTGGGCGTGCCGAACCGTTTCATCGGTTGCAGCGAAAGATAACTGCGCATCGCAGCCTCAGGATCGGCGGCGGTATTTTCAGCTCCACGTCGCAGTCCCGGCGTGTCGATTGTGCCAGGGCAAATCGCATTAACGCGTATACCATGTTCCATCAAATTGATCGCTGCAGCGCGGGTGAGAGAGGATACCCCTCCTTTGGTCGCATGATAGGCAGCATAGCCGGGAGATCCAACGATAGCGAAAGTCGACGACGTGTTGACAATCGAACCACCATTGCCGTGATCGATCATCCGGCGCGCAGCCTCGCGTATGCCGATAAATACTGAACGCAGGTTGACGCCGACTAGCATGTCAAAGTCTTCATCTGTGGCATCAAGAATGCCTCGGGTGTCCTGTATGGCGGCATTGTTGAACAGTATGTCAAACCGTCCAAAACAGCTGCTGCAAAGGTCAAATGCCGCCTCAAGGTCGGCGCGGTCGGACACATCGCAATTAGCAAGAACAGCCTTGCCGCCTGTTTCGATAATTTCGGACACAAGCGCAGCACCTGCCGCTTCATCGACATCGGCGACAACGACATTAGCACCTTCCTCTGCAAAGCGGCGGGCTGTGGCCGCCCCAATCCCGTTCGCGGCTCCTGTCAGGACAGCGGCACGGTTTGCAAGCCTCATTCTTCAGGCTCCCAAGTTTTCAGCGGGCCCTTGCCAGCGATATGTTCAAGCACGTCCTGCGACTGTGCGACAACACCAAAATGCGTTGCAATATCATAAAGCGACGATTCCTGTTCGCGTGGCCCCGTCGCTGCACAAGCATCACTCGGCACTACAACCTGATAGCCATTGAAAAAGGCATCATGGACAGTTGAGCGCACGCAAATATTGGTAACCACGCCGAACACTATCAACGTATCAATGAGGTTGTCTCGTAGCGTCAGATCCAAATCAGTGCCGAAAAATGCGCTGTAGCGCCGTTTGAGGAACACGAAATCGTCATCCTGTTTATCAAGCTGCGCCACAACATTCACGCCACTGGTATCGTCCAGGCAATGTGGCGTACGCTTCAAGAACTCGCGGTCACGTCTGACGCCCGAGCGATGCGCGTCCACAATCCAGCCAATCATCATGCCCGAACGCCGAGCACTTTTGATAAGGTCGTTTTGAACTGGATAGAGCCGTTCGGCTCCCGGTAAACACATAGCCCCGGCCGGATCGCAAAAGTCATGCAGCATGTCCACGATCAGCACTGCTGTGGTGTCCGATCTCAGTGAGAAATTTTGCTGCTCGCTTCGAGCGGCGGAGAAGACATTCATAGAAACCTTCAATGAGTTTACTTCCAGGAAATTAAAGAAAATTCGTTATTGCAGTATTGTTTTTGGGATAAAACTGTTTGTTGAATTGTCCAAATTATGTAGTTGAACTATACGACTCGTTAAATCTTCCAGTTCAAATTTATTGGCTTTATTTAATATGGGCAGATAATTACCTGGCAGTGCTTCAATGCCATGCAGGGCTCCTACGATAGAGCCAACCATAGTCGCAACTGTGTCTGTATCATTACTACTGTTTACTGCTGCTAGAATCGCTTGTTCAGGGTCATCTCCACAACAAGCCAGAATTCCAAACACCGCTGGCACGGCCTCACTGGCATGAAGGCCTGTGCCTATGATATCTGCAATTTCAAACACTGCTGTTTCCCAGGACTCGTGCATTCTTCCGATTTGAATGGCTAACTCGATCCTTCGAGCGACACTTGGGCCGGCCATCATCATTGCGCCATGTTGCTCTGCGTAGTCGTAACCTTGATCTGCACCCTTAATTGCAGCAGCCATAACATCTTCTAATGTGATTTCATCTGAAAGAGCAGCATTTACTGCAGTTGAAATGGCGCATGCCCCTGATACTGAAATTACGTTGTTATGAGTAAACTGTGCAATGTTGTAGGTCGTAGCTATCAGCTCTTCTGGTGTTCCTAACGACAGCAACGAAGCCGACCAGGCTTTCATGGCCGCACCATTGGTCGCCGATGCGTTGCCATTGTTAATTAGAACAACTTCCTGCTTCGGCTCGCTTTCAACGACATCGCCCTGCAAAGACGGACGCGTATCATTGAAGATTCGTTGCATTGACGCACGGGTCGTTGGGCCGGTGAAATTCGGATAAAAAGGATGATCCATCCAGCGTCTGAAAGCATTGCGTAATGCCTCATCACTCACTTCGCCGCCGTGGTCCAAAACAGCTTCGAGAATAAACTTTCCCTGAGTGAAGTCGTCTGTAACCATGCCCGCGTCATTGCATCGGCCAAAAGTGTCCTGCGGTGGTGCAATAAATGTTGTGACCCACCCATCGAAATCAGCTTTTATCTGCCCTATTGTTCTTAACTCGGTTGCTGCACCTATTGAATCACCTGCAGCTGCGCCAACGAGACTACCCAAGACTTTACTTTCTAATGTCGACATTCTTATCCTTTTTTCAACATGAATTTATTCACTGTATCCCAATCAGGCAATGCGGACATCGCCCCTTTTGCCCCTACAACCAATGCACCACATGCATTCGAAAACTTGACAGATTCGATCAACTGATCATCAGCCCAATCTCTCGACGCAATGAGCTTGCTGATAAGCGCGGCAAAAAATGCATCACCTGCTCCCGTCATATCAACAACAGGGGCGCTATACCCTTCGACATGAAACTCGGATCGTTCGGTTAACAGAATCGCGCCTTTTTCGGCTCGAGTAATGACTTTTATCTTTGCGGGCCAATGCTTAATTTTCTCTATCCCTTTGTCAATAGAGTCTGTATTTGTCAGTAGCAACAGCTCGTCTTCGGACATCTTCGCGATATCAGCGACCCTTAAGGTTTCCAAAGTTTTTGGAACCAACAGCGATCTATCGTCCCACATGTCAATTCGCATATTCGCATCTGCGCAAATGAAAGCACCTGCTTCTTTTGCCTGTTTCATCGCAAAAAAAGTCGCTTCTCTCGATGAATGCTGAGCAAGTATGAAGCAGGTGACGCAAAGCCAGTCACCTAGCTCAAACTTGGGTATATCAGAATTCTCCAGTTGAGAGTCAGCGCTTGGTTTTACCATGAAGGCGAAATCTCTTTCGCCCAGATCATCGATGCTAATGACGATCATGCTGGTCTTGCAGCGGTCACTAACAGACACAAATTCAGTATTTACATTTTCTTGTTCGAGTATGTCCGTTATGAATGTGGCAAGAGGATCATTGCCAAGTTTTGTCACCAGGGCGCAATCAACACCTAATCTTGACAATGCCACTGCAACATTGGCCCCGGTGCCTCCAGGACACTTTAGGAACTTGCTTCCATCAGGCAACAAGTCAATCGCAGCATCGCCGATCACCCAGCATTGTGGCATGTGGCGCCCTATTGACCGTTCGACAATGTGAGGTCGGTTACGATTTCGTCGTAGTACTCATTATTTATTAGGTACTTCTGCATAACCAAACCAACTGCCAGGTGAAAGAGGGCCGGAATAATGGTGACCATCAGTGCGAGTCCATTCAGCGTATATGCGCTTTGTTCGACATCAGCCTGATAGTTGAAGTAGCTCAGTAAATATCCCAGTAAGCCGCCGGCAACACCCATACCAAATTTCTGGCAGAACGATATGCCACCAAACGCCAATCCTGAAACTCTAGTGCCTGTCTTTCTATGTCCATAGTCAACGGCTTCTGCGATTGATGACCAGAAAATTGGCATGTACTGATCAGCAGCAAACCAAATCAAGAATGTAAATATAAATGCGAGAACTACATCGCCTTGGTCAACGGTGAAATACATTGCAATACAAAGTACGAAAGTCAGAATCTGACTGTATCTGACTAGTTTGATTTTGCAGTAGGACTTGGTGATCCAGGTGCTGGCTATCATCGCCAGGATAGAGGCGATAACACCGGTCGCCAGAAATGGAGAGATTAACTCGTCACCGCCATTCAAATAATACTTGGCGTAGTAAGCCCCAACCGAACCTCTTATGACGAAGCCACACATCAGCAGGATCAGAACAATACACAGAATAATCCACTGGTCATTTCTGATCAGCAATCTGGCCTGCTCCTTGAATTTTGTTTTCTCAATGACAGGTTTAATACGTTCCTTTGTAGTGAAAAAACAAAATAGAAATAAAGCGGACCCCAGAATTCCCATCAGGCCCATTGCCGGCTGATAACCTTCCTGCATATTCCCGTCGCCCAGATACATTGCCAAAGCGGGAACAACGATGGTTACAAGGAATGCAGCGACTTTGACAAGAACGAAACGGTAGCCGTTTGCGCTTAATCGTTCCGCCGGGTCATTGGTAATGACACCAATGAGTGAAATATAGGGAATCGTTACAATCGTAAACATCAAGGTTAGCAGAATGTAACTGAAATAAGCCCAGGCTAATTTGTAGGTGTAAGCAACATCTGGAGTGATAAAAGCTAGATAAACAGCGACACCGAAAGGAATCGCAAACCACAACATGAACGGCCTATAGTGACCATGCTTGCTGTGGCATTTGTCTGTGATCATTCCCATCACGGGGTCTGAAAACGCATCGATCAAACGCACGACAATAAACAAAACTCCCATATCTATAGGATCTAGCCCATAAATATCGGTGTAAAAGAATGCGATGATGAGTTGCATCGTGATCATGACAATATTGACTGCCATATCACCTGCACCAAATCCTATTTTTTCGGTAATGCTAAGTTTCATTACATTCATAAATATGACCGTTATGCGCTTGCATGAGCAGGATCATTTTCAAAAAATGACTGTATGGTGTTTTGTCTGGGGATTCCGGACTTCAGTTGGCCTGATTCAAGAGAGAATTTCGACGCATCAAGTCCATTCTCAGGCGGCCTTCTGCCGGTAGTATAGCCGACGCTGATCGTTGGTTGTTTTTTTTCGATAGTCGTTTTTCAGCCAGGGATGGCCTGGTTGTGACCGGCGCACACAGTCCCTGGCGCCAGTTTGTTAAGGCTTTTGTGGTTGACCTTGGCGTGGTGGTAATTGACATTATTAGAACCGCACATTTTCATTAAGCGTAAGGATGATCTGTTCGCACTTGAAGTACCTTGTCGTACGCCTTTATTCCAGTGACAGTTTTTCTCTTTATCGCGCTTGTCTCATTACCCGTAACCGGTAAGCCACATCGGTCGGTGATTTAGTACAATCAATAAACAGCAGTCAGCATGTGGGTTGTGGGATCGGTTATGCGATTTATCTCAATTCCAACGGTTTTGGCGTTACTGACTGCCTGTGGTGATAATGCCGGCAAAGACTTCGTTCCCGGCTCCTCGAATCCGCCCCCGCCACCACCCTCGCTGAGTGAACTGGTTCGTGAAGTCATTGACGCGCAGGGCCTTACCGGCAATCCTGCTGAGGGACGTGATATTCCCCAGATAGGGGATCCCCTGCCACAACTGGGAATGCAGTTGTTTTTCAGCAAAGGTCTTGGCGGCCAAAACGATGCAGCCTGTGTTACCTGTCACCATCCCCTGTTGGGTGGTGGCGATAATTTGTCCCTGCCCATTGGTGTCGATGCCGATGTAGAAGACTTGCTTGGTCCAGGCCGTGTGCACTCGAGCGCGGGGCACGAACATGATGGCGGCCCGACTGTGCCGCGCAATTCGCCGACGACCTTTAACGTGGCCCTCTGGGACGCGTTTATCTTCCACGATGGTCGTATCGAGAGCCTGGGGAAGACCGCGGGTGCCAATGGTGCCGACGGCCAGGGCATTCGCACGCCGGACGTTGTATTTGGTGAGGCAGATCCGCAGGCACAGGATCTTGTTCAGGCACAGGTGTTGTTTCCCGTTACGTCCCAGGAAGAGATGCGAGGTCTTTTTGTGGAAGGCGAACCCAATCAGGTGGTGCGTGATTCTTTGGTAGCGCGCTGGGTTGAACAGTCTCTGCCAAATACCTGGGAAGCGGAATTCCAGGCTGCGTTCGGCAGCAGCGAGCCTGCGGTCGACCTCGTAACCTATGCAAACGTTACGGTGGCAATCGCCGCGTATGAGTCTTCCCAGGTATTTGTCAATACGCCCTGGCGTGCATTTGTGGAAGGTGACGACGCTGCCATTAGCAATTCTGCCAAACGCGGTGCTTTACTGTTTTACGGTGAGGGCGGTTGTGTTGCCTGCCACTCGGGTGACTTCTTCAGTGACGAGCAATTTCATGTACTCGCCATGCCCCAGTTTGGGCGTGGTAAGGGCGATGGCGTACTCGGTGATGACGACTTTGGCCGCTTTCGCGAAACGGGTGTTGAGTCCGACCTCTATGCGTTTCGAACTCCCTCCTTACTGAATGTCGTCGCGACAGGTCCCTTCACTCATGCTGGGGCCTACC